>JBDSGA010000265.1:0-22746 GCA_039919235.1 Thermomonas sp.
CGACTGGACAGCTCCAGTGGTGGCAGCGGCGGCAGCGGATCCGGCACAAACGCCTGATACCGGCTGCCCGCAAGCGAACCTGAAACGTAATGGCCGGTGCTGCGTGACGGCATCTCGCTTTCCTTACGCGGGCTTCGTAACCCAACAAGGAAAGATTTGTAGCAGTATTTTTCTTAAAAAACCAGATTTATGGCTGCAAGGAAACTTTTCCCCTAACCACTACTACCAGACCACTTCCGCCATCGAGCAGTTCAAGCCAGAACCAATCCCAAGCAGCGCAACCCGATCGCCTTTCTTCAGGCGGCCCATTTCGCGAAGTTTTGACAGCACTATAGGAACAGATGCCGGCCCGATGTTGCCGTATTCACCGAAGATAGTCAGGATCTTGCGCGGATCGATGCCGATCGCCTTGGCAAAGGCCGCCGTATGCACCTGGCTGACTTGATGGATCACGAATTCGTCGAGTTCCTCGACCGCCCAGCCCAGCGCCTGTTTGGCGGCGGCGAAGGTCTTCTCGGCCAGCTTGACGCCTTCGATCAGCAGCATGCGGGTATCGGTGACCATCCGGTCCAGATTGCCGCGACACAGATGGTTCCACTGGGTGGCAGCGCGGGTCACGCCACCACGGTAGCGCGGCGCGCCCGGCGCGAGTTCGGCGCGGGCCATGACCATGCCGGCGGCGCCAGAACCCAGAGTCAGGGTGGCCAGCTCACTGCGAAATTGCTCTTCCGTGATGTCATCGGCCAGCATCCGCGCGAGGGTTTTGTCGTAGGCCAGATCGGCGGTCTCGCCGTCCACGATCAAGGCGTACTCGATCTCACCGCGCTCGATCATGCGCGCGGCGATGTCCATGCCATTGATGAAGGCCAGGCAGGCGTTGGCGACGTCGAAATTCAGGCAGGTATCCGGCATCTGCAGGTTGCCGGAGACAATACTGGCGGTGGACGGCTCCAGATAATCGCGACTGACCGAGGTCGAGACCAACAGACCCACGCGGGCCGGGTCGATGCCGGCATCGGCCAACGCCTTGACGCCGGCCAGAGTGGCGGCGTCGGACGCCTGCACGCCTTCGTCCCACAAGTGCCGGGCGTGGATGCCGGCAATGTCCCCAAGCACGTCGGTACGAATGCCGAGGCGATCCAAGGTCGGCTTCAGGCGTGCGTTGATCTCATCCGAGCTCAGTCGACGCGGGGCGTCGACGTGGGCCAGACCGGCAATGGCGACATGTTGGAACAGCATGAGGCGGGCAATCCAGACACAGGAACTCCACAGAATAACTGCTTAAGTCCGCCAGCGCGCGTGCGCCTGATCAAGCTTCAGGGATGGATTCAGCGTCCACAACGCCACATCGCCCAGCGCTGTTCGCCGTCGTTGGGACGGGTCAGCGGGCTGATGCTGTCGGCGGACAGGCCGGGCGCCTCGTTGCGGGCCAGGGTTTCAAGTTCGTCGCGGACCTGTGATTCGCTGCGTTCGTACGGACCGAGACGGTCCTTCACCGAGACATCGACCTCACCGCGCTGCTCGCAACCCGTCGGCGCGGCGGCCAGCACCTTCACCTTGCTGGCCCCGGCCGCCATGTGCACGAAGGTGCAGCCAGACAGCCCGGCCAACAGGGCAGCAACAGCGAAAACAGGCAACAGACGCATCGGAATCCCCAATTGAAAAAAAGAAAACGCACCGGATTGTCGCCCGGTGCGTCTTAATGGTTCACATCACGTGGCCGCCCAAGACGACTTAGTGCGGCCTTGCGAGACTTACTTCTTGACGTTGCCGTCGGCGTCGATCACCTGCACGGGGCCCAGCTTGAGCGCGCGGATCGGCTGTTCGATCTTGGATACATCGCCCACGATTACCCACGTCAGCGCCTTCGGATTGATGCTTTTTGCCGCGGCATTCACCTGCGCGGTGGTCATGCCTTCGATCTGTGCCTTGCGCTGCAACACGTAGTCGTCCGGACGCTCATAGAGCACATTGCTGGCAATCGTGCCCATCACCGAGGCCGCAGTCTCGTACGCGCCGGGCAAGCTGAGGGTGAGGATCTTCTGCATGCGTTGCAGCTCATCCGCCGTGGCGCCTTGCTTGCCGCTGCTGTACATATCCAATTCACGCTTGATCTCGGTAATCGACTCACCGGTCTTGTCGATCTGCACCGGCGCGCTGACCCGCCAGATACGCTGGCCAACCGCACCACCGGCACCGCTGCGGGCGCCGTAGGACCAATGCTTGTCCTCGCGCAGGTTCATGTTGAGGCGCGAAGTGAAGTCGCCACCGATCACCATGTTGGCCATGTCGAACACGGTGGCGCTGGCATCCTTGCTGGACGGGACCAGTTCCGCTGCAAAAATATTGGCCTGCACCGCACCCGGCTGGTCGATCAGGAACACGCGCGGACTGGTCTTGCCGGCAACCACTGGAATCGTGGTCGCCACAGTCTTGGCGGCCGAACTCTTCCAGTCACCGAGGTACTTGTTCAACACCGGCACGATGTCGCTCAAGGTGGTGTCGCCCACCACCACCAAGGTGGCGCCCTGCGGCTGGATCGCCTGATTCTGGAACGCGACCAGCTCACTGCGGGTCAGCTTGGCGATGGAGGCTTCGGTGCCATTGCCGCTCATCGGAGTGGCATAGGGATGGCCGGCGGGGTACATCAGGCCGGGCAGTACGCGCGAAGCCATACCATTGGGCTGCGCCTTTTCCTGCTTGATGCTGGCAATCCACTGGCCCTTGACCCGGTCGATGTCCTTCTGCGCGAAGTGCGGCTTGCGCAGCATGTCGGCAAACAACGCCACCGACGGATCAAGGTTCTCACGCAGCGCCGACAGGTACGCGCTGCTGTTGTCCAGAGAGCCCCCCGCACTGAGGTTGGCCCCCAGCGTTTCGGCGCGATCAGCGAACGCCAATGCATCCAGGTTGCCGGCACCTTCATCCAGCAGCGAGCTGCTGAAACTGGCGATGCCCTGCTTGCCGGCGGGATCGGCCGCGTAGCCCCCATCGAACTGGTAGCTCATCTGCACCACCGGAATGTCATGGCGCTCGGCCAGGATCAACTGGGTGCCATTGGCCAGCGTCGCGCGCTGCAAACTGGGGAACTTGAGATCGGGAAAGCTGGCCGTGACCGGCACGCCCTGCTTGCGGTCCACCTTGCTGGCGACCGTCTTGTATTTGGCATCCACCGCGGGCAGCTTGAACGGGGCGGGCGTGCCGGCGGGATCTTCGGCAACGTCAACCCGCTTGCCCGGGTTCACCACCAGGGTGTGACTGCCCTTGCCCGCGCCCAGCCAGGTGTTGCCGGTGTCACGCAGGTTGGCGACGCTCACATCGTCCAGGGTCTTCAGGCTTTCGCGGAAGCAGCCCGGGTTGCCGGTATAGGTAGCGCATTCGGCCAGTGCATCGGCCTTGCCACCGAAGCCGCCGATGCGCTCCATGCCGCGGATCCAGCCGGCCTTGATGACCGTGCGCGCACGATCGACTTCGTCCTGGGTCGGGCCGTCCTTGAGCAGCTTGTTCAACTCTTCATCGATGATGGCCTCGACCTTGGCCACGTCCACGCCTTGCTTGACGTCGGCGCTGATCAGGAAATTCGAGCCAAGTTGTGAGCCGTAGGCGTCGCTGCTGACGCTGTCGACCAACTTGTCCTGGTGGATCAGGCGCTTGTCCAGGCGTGAGGACTTGCCACCACCCAGGATCCGCGACAGCACCTGCAAGCGATCGAGGTCGGCCTGGCCGAATTCGGCCACGTTCCACATTCGGTAGATGCGCGCCTGCGGCACGGCGTCGGTCATCTCGCCGCGGGTATCCGTGGTGTGAGCGGCCACGTCGATCTTCGGCTGGGCCATCGTCGGGCTAGCCGGAATGTCGCCAAAATACTGGGCGGCCTTGGCCTTGGCGGTGGCCAGGTCAATGTCACCGGCCAGCACCAGCACCGCGTTATTCGGACCATACCAGGTGCGGAACCAATTCTTGACGTCGTCCAGCTTGGCCGCGTTGAGGTCGTTCATCGAGCCAATCGTGCTGTGGTGGTACGGATGGCCCACCGGATACATGGCCTTGCCCAGTTCATCCCAGACCTGGCCGTAGGGCTCGTTCTGGCCCTGCCGCTTTTCGTTCTGGACCACGCCGCGCTGCTCGTCCAGGGTCTTCTGGTCGATTGCGCCAACCAGATGACCCATGCGATCGGATTCCATCCACAACGCCATGTCGAGCGCGGTGGTCGGCACGTTCTCGAAATAGTTGGTGCGATCGGAATTGGTGGTGCCGTTCTGGCCGGTGACGCCGACTTGCTTGAACGGGGCGAAGAACTCGCCCGGATAGTTTTCCGACCCGTTGAACATCAGGTGCTCGAACAGGTGGGCGAAACCGCTGCGTCCGCTGGGCTCGTCCTTGCTGCCGACGTGGTACCAGAGGTTGACCGCCACGATCGGTGCCTTGCGGTCGGTATGCACGATCACCCGCAGCCCGTTGGGCAGGGTGAAGGTGTCATAGGCGATATCGACGACCGGGGCATTGGGGCCAGTCGCTGCGACCGCGGCAGGCGCGTAGGCGCCAGCGCCGAGGGCGACGGTCATGGCAAGGGCAAGGGTGGCAGGTCGGAACAGGGACATGCATGGCTCCAGATCAGGCGACAAAGTTCTGGGATGGTAACGCCCGTGCCAATCCGGGGTATGGGCCTTAAGCCATATCAGTGCGCTGCGGACTCGCCGCTCGCATCGTTTCCGTTGCAGCCCAAGCGGGGCCGTCAACTGGCCCCGCCTGTTCCAGCAATAGCCCGATCAGCGACCCGCGATCGGCTTGCCGTCCGCATCGATCACACTGATCTTGCCCAGCTTCAAATCGCGGATCGGTTGCTCGATCTTCGAGAGGTCGCCGACCACGACCCATGTCAGCGCATTCGGATCGATGGCCTTGATCGCGTCGTTGACATCAGCAGTCGTCAGCGTCTTGATCTTCACCGCGTTGCGCACGACGTAGTCATCCGGACGCTCGTAACGCACGATGCCGCTGATGGCGCCCATCACTGCGCGTGCCGTTTCGTAAGAGCCCGGCAGCCCGTTGATCTGGTCTGCCTTGACCTTGTCCACTTCGACGGGGGTCGCCGGTTTCTTGCCGGTCGCGTAGTCGGAGATGTCACGCGACAGTTCCTGCAGCGCAGGTGCGGTCTTGTCGATCTGCACTGGCGCAAACGCCAGCCATGGCCGCTGGCCAATGGCGTTGTTGAGGAAGCTGTAAGCGCCATAGGCCCAGTGCTTGTCCTCGCGCAGGTTCATGTTCAATCGCGAAGAGAACTGGCCGCCCAACACCGTGTTGGCGAAGCCCAGCGCAGTGGCGCCGTCATCCTTGGTCGAAGGCATCAATTGACCAACAAAGATGTTGGCCTGGATCGCACCGGGCTGGTCGATCAGGAACACCCTCGGGCCATTCGGGAGCGCCACTGCAGGCACCTTCGCCACGCCCGGGGCAGCGCCTGTACCGCGCCAGTCGCCGAACACGGCTTCAAGCTTGGGCAGGATCTGCTTGAGCGTGGTGTCGCCGACCACGATCAGGGTCGCGCCCTGTGGCCGCACGTACGCATCGTGATATGCGACCAGGTTCTGGCGGCCCAATGCGCCGATCGAGGCTTCCGTGCCAGTGCCGCTGAAGGGAATCGCATACGGATGTCCGTTGCCGTAAAGCAGCGGTGGCAGCACGCGCATCGCGGCGCCATTTGGCTGAGCCTTTTCCTGGGCGATGCCGGCAATCCAGGTCGCCTTGACCCGATCAATTTCTTTTTGCTCGAAACGCGGCTGGCGCAGCATGTCCGCGAACAGCTGCAGCGATGGCTCCAGCTGCTCGTTCAGGGCCGACAGGTACGCGCTGCTGCCATCGAGCCCGGCACTGGCGCCCAGGTTGGCACCCAGTGTTTGCGCGCGTTCGGCGAAGGCCTGCGAGTCAAGGTCGCCCTCGCCTTCGTCGAGCATGCCCATGGCGAAGCTCGCCGCACCCAGGTCGTTCTTGCCGTCGGAAGCAAAGCCGCCGCCAAACTCGTAGCTCATCTGCACCACGGGGACGTCATGGCGTTCGGCCAGCACCACCTGGGTGCCGTTGGACAGCTTGGCGCGCTGCAACGACGGAAAATTGAGGTCGGGGAAACTGCTGACTGTGGGCACGCCTTTGCTGCGGTCGACATCACTGGCGACAGCCTTGTACTTGGCGTCAACCGGCGGCAGGGTCAGCGGCACCGGCTTCACCGATGGCGCCTCGGCCAGCGGTGCGCGTTCACCTGGCTTGACCACGAAAGTGTGGCTGTTGCGCTTGAGCCACTTCACACCCGCCTCGCGCACCTGTTCCGGTGTGGCGTCATCCACGTGCTTCAGCGTCTGCCGGAAGCAGCCTGGATCACCCGTGTAGATCATGCAGGACGCCAGCGCATCAGCCTTGCCACCAAAGCCGCCGATGCGCTCGATCCCGCGGACGAAACCCGCGCGATAGGCGGTCTTGACGCGCGCCAGTTCTTCAGCGGTCGGGCCGTCCTTCAACAGCCGCTGCAGCTCCTCGTTGGCGATCGACTCGACCTTGGCCAGATCGACACCTTGCTTGACCCGGCTCTCGATCCCGAACATGCCGACGATCTGGGCGGGGTTGTAATACGCGGAGATGCTGTCGACCAGTTTTTCGCCAAACACCAGACGGCTCTGCAGCCGCGACGACTTGCTGCCGCCAAGCACGCTGGCGAACAGTTCCAGCAGGTCAGCATCGCGGGTCCCGACCTGAGCCACGTTCCACACCCGGTCCACCATCACCTGCGGCACCTTGTCTTCGATCACTGTGCGGCCGTTGGCGGCCATTTCAGGGATGTTCGTCTTCGGCTGCGCCATGGTCGGCGTGGCCGGGATGTCGCCAAAATATTGGGCTGCTTTCCGTTTGGCCGTGGCCAGGTCGATGTCGCCAGCAAGCACCAGCACGGCATTGTTCGGGCCGTACCAGGTGCGGAACCAGTTCTTGACGTCCTCCAGCGAAGCGGCATTGAGATCGTTCATCGAACCGATGACGCTGTGGTGGTACGGATGGCCGACCGGATAGATGGTCTTGGTCTCGACTTCGTTGACCTGACCGTAGGGCTGGTTTTCACCTTGGCGCTTCTCGTTCTGGACCACGCCGCGCTGTTCGTCCAGGGTCTTCTGGTCGATCGCGCCTAGCAGGTGGCCCATGCGGTCGGATTCCATCCATAGCGCCATGTCCAGCGCAGTAGTCGGCACGTTTTCGAAATAGTTGGTGCGGTCGTTGTTGGTGGTGCCGTTCTGGTCGGTGGCACCGGCCATCTCGAAGGGCGCGAAGTACTCGCCCGGGTGGTTCTCCGAACCGTTGAACATCAAATGTTCGAACAGGTGGGCGAAGCCGGTCTTGCCCGCGGGCTCATCCTTGCTGCCGACGTGGTACCAGATGTTGACCGCGACAATCGGCGCCTTGCGATCGGTATGCACGACCACGGTCAGACCGTTTGGCAGGGTAAAGCTTTCGTAGGCAATGTCGATGGCGCCAGCCTGTGTGCCGGCATCCGCTGGGGTGACTGCGGCGGCGTTCCCGGCAATGGCTGCTGGCGATTGCACGCTGGCGATCAAGGCAGTGGACAGCGCGAGGGCAAGCACGGTGGGTCTGAACAGGCGCATGCGAAACTCCAATGACGGAAAGACAAGACGCCGAATCCTACGCCGATGCCGGGTGGATACACTAAAAGACCGGAAGTCTCGCCTGGAGCCAGCATGAATATGCATTGCGTCGTGACCGGTGCCAACCGCGGCATCGGCCTGTCTTTTGTCCGCCAGTTACTGGAGCGCGGCGAGCATGTCATCGCCGGCTGCAGGCAACCGGGCAAGGCTGTCGCCCTGAACACGCTGACGGGTGAATTTCCCGGCCGGCTGCACGTACTGCCGCTGGATGTCGCCAATGAGAGGTCGCGCGCGGAATTCGTGCGTGAACTGCCGCTGGTGCTGGGCAACGATGGCCGCGTCGATCTGCTCATCAATAACGCCGGTGTGCTGCATTCCGGCGAGCGCTTCGGTCATGTCGATACGGCCATCCTGGAAGACAGTTTCCGAATCAATGCGATCGGCCCGTTCCTGCTCACCCAGACGCTGGCGCCATTGCTGACCGATGGCGCGCACATCGGCAACCTGGCTTCCGTGATGGGTTCGATCACCCGCTGCAATGCATTCCGTTCGCCCAGTTACTGCAGCAGCAAGGCCGCGCAAAACATGCTGACCGTGGAGCTTGCACACGCCCTGCGCGCTCGCGGCATCGTCGTGCTTGCGCTGCATCCGGGCTGGGTGCAGACCGAAATGGGCGGCGATGGCGCCACCGTGGCCGTCGACGATGCCGCGCGCGGCCTGTTGCAGGTGATGGCTGACGCAACGCTGGACGATTCTGGCCATTTCCTCGACTGGCGCGGCACGCCGCTGCCGTGGTGAGTCCAAGCGGCATGTTCCACGTGATCCTGCATCGCCCGGAAATCCCGCCGAATACCGGCAACGTGATCCGCTTGTGCGCCAATACCGGCGCGCAGTTGCATCTCGTCAAGCCACTCGGTTTCGACATCGATGATCGGCAACTGCGACGCGCCGGACTGGACTACCACGAGTACGCACCGATGCTGGTCCACGATGATTTACAGGCCGCGCTTGCCGCCATCGAACGCACTCACCGCACGCCACCGCGTGTGTTCGCATTGACGACCCGCGGCACGCAGCGCTTCGATGCGCCGGCCTATCGCGATGGCGATGCGTTCCTGTTCGGGAGCGAAACCAGCGGCCTGCCCGCGGAGGTGCTCAACGCCGTGCCGGCATCACAACGGTTGCGCTTGCCGATGCGTCCCGGCAATCGCAGCCTCAACCTCTCCAATACCGTGGCGGTGGTGGTGTTCGAGGCTTGGCGCCAGCATGGATTTGCCGGCGGTGCGTGAGGGCGCGCTTCGACACACAGACATCCAGAATAGTTCCTGTACCAATTAGTTCTGTATTCAGCGCCGGTTGCGAACGCCTCGACACAATGCGCACCACGAAGGAAATCAACGGTTTCTTCGTGATCACATAACAACAACGAGGCGTCCCCATGAAGCGTTCCCCCGCCCTGATCAAACTGTCTGCACTTGCACTGGCCTGCGCCCTGCCGTTCGCGGCCTCTGCCGCCGACGGCATTTCATACAACTACGTGCAAGGCAATTACGTTCGCACCGATACCAATGGCGGCAACGCCGATGGTTGGGGTTTGAATGGCTCCGTCGCCGTGCATCCGAACGTCCATATCTTCGCCAGCTATGCCAACCAGAAGATCAACAACACCAGCGTGGACTTCGACCAATGGCGCGCCGGCGTGGGCTACAACAAGGCGATTTCAGCGAAGACGGATTTCGTCGCCAACGTGGCCTATGACAAGTTCGATGCCGGCGGCGGCGCGAATCTCGACGGCTACAGCGTCGAGGGCGGGGTGCGCGCAGGACTGACCCCGAAGCTCGAGGGTTACGCGATGCTTGGCTATGAAGATGGCAAGCAATACAACGGCGACGCTTATGGCCGCCTTGGCGCACAGGTGAAGTTCAACCCGAACTGGGGCGTGGCCGCGGACGTCAAGATCGCCAACGGCGGCGACACCCAGTGGATGGTGGGGCCCCGCCTGACTTGGTAAGTCGTTCAATGCTGCAACCGATGCGCGTCCTGTCAGGCCGCATCATGGTCGTTGTAGTACCTCCCCTGCTGCAATGACCAAACGCCCGGCTCTGGCCGGGCGTTTTCTTTGCGGGATTCGATCTGCTGCGCCATCACGGCACGGCAAGGATGTCAGTGCTCGAACAGCGATTGCGGGTATTCCGCTTTTTGCTCGCGCGCCATCAACCGGCGCAGGCCTTCGGCAGGACTGATGTCGCCATGCAGGACATCGCGGACGTTGCTGGAAATCGGCAATTCCACGCCATGTGCGTCGGCCTGGCGCATGACTTCATCGGCGGTCTGGATCGATTCCACCACCTGGCCGATCTCGCGCACCGCATCCTCCAGCGATTGCCCGCGTCCCAACGCCAGACCCAGCCGGCGGTTGCGCGACAAGTCACCGGTGCAGGTCAGCACCAAATCGCCCAGACCGGCCAACCCCATCAAAGTTTCGGGTTGGCCACCAATGGCGATGTTGAGCCTCAGCATTTCGTTGAGGCCGCGGGTAATCAGCCCGGCGCGTGCGTTCAGGCCCAAACCCATGCCATCGGCCACACCAGTGGCAACGGCGAGGACATTCTTCATCGCGCCGCCAAGCTCGGCGCCACGCATGTCATCACCGGTGTAGGCGCGGAATGCGGGGCCATGCAAAACACCAGCCACCTGTCGGCAAAAGTCGGCGTCTTCGGAATGCACGGTCAGTGCCGTCGGCAAGCCCGCGGCGACTTCCTTGGCAAACGAAGGACCGGTGACCACCGCAAGCGGCACGTCATCGGCCAATCCGCGGTTTCCCAGGATGTCACCGGCGACTTCATGCAGGAACCGACCGCTGCCGGGTTCGAACCCCTTGGTCGCCCACGCCACGCCCGCATGCGCAGGGCGCAACGGCGCGAGCGCACGCAGGGTGTCGGCGAAGGCATGCGATGGCACGACCACCAACACCAAATCTGCGCCGGCCATGGCATCGGCCAGCACGCTGGTCGCGCGCAGGCTGTCTGGCAAGGCGATGCCGGGCAGATAACGCGGGTTTTCATGGCGGGTGGCAATGGCCTCGATCATCGCTGCATCGCGCCCCCACAAGATGGTGGGATGTCCGTGGCGCGCGATCAGCGCCGCAAGCGCGGTGCCCCAGGAGCCCGCGCCCAACACTGCAACCGCAAGTGCGTCCGTCTGCTGCATGCAGGCGGCCGCTTACGCGTTGCCGGCAGCTTCCGTGTTCTCGAGCGACGCAACGCCGCCCTGCGCCATCTGCTCGGCACGCTGGCGGAGGTTCTCGGAATACAGCGCATCGAAGTTGATCGGCTGCATCGGGAACGGCGGGAAGCCGCCCGAGGTGATCAGCTGGCCGATGGCGGCGGTCGCATACGGATACAGGATGTTCGGGCACTGGGTGCCAAGCATCGCGTCCAGAATTTGCTCGTCGAAGCCGGATAGGCCGAACACGCCGGATTGCTCGACTTCCGCCAGATACGCGGTCTTGCCGTTCAAGGTGCAGGTCACGGTGATGCCCAGGCTGACTTCGAATGCCGCGTCGGCCAGGCGGTTCACCTTCTGGCTGAGCTTCATCTGCAGGTCGGGCTGGCCTTGCTCGTTGAAGACCTGCGGGGCGTTGGGCGCCTCGAACGATAGGTCCTTCATGTAGAGCTTCTCGACAGTGAAGCTCGGACCTTGTGGCGCGGCTTCGGCAGCGGCGACTGCGCCGTTCAGGGTTTCATCAGACATGGTGGCTCCAGGCAATGCGTGTTGGCGCGAGGGAAGAGGGAAATTATCGCATCGATCGATGCGTGCTTCCTGACTTGGGGCGGCCATGCCCGGTTGCAAGGCCGGCCCACGCAGACGTTCCCCGATCCGCCAAGGCGGACATTCAGGGGCTCAGCCGCGGCCTTTCTTGACCAAGGGCAGGTCGGCGGCTTGCCAACCCTGCACGCCACCTTCAAGCACGCTGACATGGCTGAAGCCGGCCTTGCGCAGGCGCTTGGCGGCGGCGCTGGCGCTCTCGCCGGCCTTGCACACCAGCACGACCGGCAATGCCTTGGCAGGTGCGAGCTGCTTGTTCTCCGGGTCGAACTGGCTCATCTGCACGTTCTTGGCGCCTGCGATATGGCCTTTATCGAAATCCGCAATGGGCCGCAAATCGATCACGAGGGCGTTGTCGCGGTTTATCAATGCGGTCAATTGGGCAGGTCCGACCCTGTGAACCCCGGACAGGCGCCCGGCTAGCTCGTGATAGATCAGCGCAAGGGTCAGCCCGACAAGGGCCAGCGACAGATACGGGTGACGACCGGCAAAGGCCATCAGTTCAGCAAGATTCACGGATTCAACCAGCGAGTGACGCGAGGGCGGCGATTGTCGCCGCTATGGAGCGATGACGCAAAACCGAAGCAAACAGCAGGGCTATTCGCCTTGCCACAGATCCGGCAGGCCAACGACCAGCCACCAGGTTTTCGCCTCAGTGTCATAGCGCCAGTTCTCGCGGTAGCGCACGGTGCGTTCGGCCAGCGTATTGCGGTTGATCACGCCGATCTCGATCTCGCGCATCACCGTGCCACTGGGCTGGATTTCCATGCCCTTTTCACGGTAGCCGGAAATCTGCACCTGCTTGTAGCGCGAGAAGTCGATGTCGCTCAGCGGGTGCTCTGCGCGGACTTTGGGATCGACCAGGTTCCAGGCGCCCTCGAAATCGCCCCAGCGAATCGCCGCCGAATAGGCGTATTGCGCTTCATCCAGCGCAGTGCCCTTGCTTGCGGATTTCGGACAGCCGGCCAACATCACCACGCAACACAACAGCAGGAGCGAACGCAGTAGTAGTCGGGTCATGGCATACCTCGGCGAGAAATGAGCAGCACGGCGCCGTCATCCTAACCCGCGCCGCGGCGCGCCTGCCTGGTTAGCCCCGCGCAATCGCCACGTAACGGCCAACGAACGTCGCCGCCACGCCGCAATCGTCCAGCAGGGTGCGCGCCTGCAGGCGAATGCTGGCCCGGCCTTGCCGGCGTAGCGCATCCAGCAACGCCGCGCGCTCGCCGGCGTCGTCGAAACAGGCATCCACGTGCAGGTCCTCGAACACCGGCTTGAGATACCTCACGCGACTGTCAGCCACAAAGATGTCGGCTTCGATGCCCTGTTGCGCCAATTCCAGGTAGACCAAGCCCCACGCGGCCAAGGTCATCAGCGAACACAGGCTGCCGCCGAATGCGCAGCCCTTGTCATTGACGTTGGCGGCCAGCGGCGCGCGCAAGCGCAAATGGCCGTCCTGCCAGTGAGCGATCGCCGGTTGCATCGCCGCCACCGGCGGCATCGCCAGGTAGTGCGCAGCCAACCCGTCCAATGGCGAAGTGTGTGTCGAGTTGATATTCATGGGCGATAGCCTGACGCAATCGTGGGGGCTATGCCAAGCTGATGCGGATGTCGACGCCTCCTGAACATCCACGACCACTGCATGGCTGGACCGTGTTGTCCCTGCGTCCACGCGGACAGCATGAAGGCCTGCGCGACGCTGCCAGCCGCCGTGGCGCTCGCTTAATGGCGTTGTCACCGTTTGCGATCGAGCCACTGACTGATGCGGCTCATCTACAGACGCTCAAGCAGGCGCTCCTCGCCGATATCCTGATCTGGACCAGTCCCAATGCGGTTAGCGCAGCCGCTGCACTGCAGCCATTGGCGGCTAGGCACGGACAGGTCTGGCTGGCCGTCGGCGGCGGCAGCCGGCGCGCCCTCCAGCGTGTGGGCCTCGACGCGCGGGCACCCGTACGCATGGACAGCGAAGGCTTGCTGTCGATGCCGGAGCTGCAGTCTGTGCAGGGTTGCAGCATCGGACTGATCACCGCGCCAGGTGGCCGCGGACTGCTTGCGCCCAGTTTGGCCGAGCGCGGCGCCGTCGTTTTGCGTGCGGACGTATATGCCAGACGCACCATCGCCATCAACGCGCGTTCACTCGTTGCGCTCGAGGCGGCATTGGCGGCACCGCATCACTTGCTGCTGGCGTTGAGCAGTGGCGAAGCACTGCCATGCTTGCTTGCCGCCACCAGCCAACACACAGCACTCATGGACATCGCCGTGGTGGCCGCCAGTGAGCGCCTCGCCGATGTCGCGCGCGAGGCAGGTTTCAAGCGCATCATCATCGCCAGCAGCGCAACGCCGGCCGCACTCCTGCAGGCAGCGGCCAAGGCGTTCGTTTAGCATCATGGGGTGAATGATTCCCCAGCCCCAGCATTAAACATTCCGCCACGTCGCTCGCGTGCGGGCGCCCTGTTGCTGTGGCTCTTGCTGTTGGCGGTGCTGGCGACCGCGGGCGTCCTCGGCTGGCGCTACTGGCAGCACCAACAAGCGCAGTCCGAGGCCTTGGCCGAGCAACAACGACAGGCATTGGATGCCAGCGTCACCAACTTGCGCGCCACCCAACAGGCGCAAGCGCAGCGCCTGCAGCAAGCAGAGGCAACCAACCGCGTGCTGCGCGACGAATTACTCGGCATCGGTGAACGCGCAAGCCTGCTGGAAGACAGCGTGTCCAAACTCGCCGATCCCGACCGCAATAGCGCGCAGTCGTTGCGATTGGATGAACTCGAACTACTCCTCGGCATTGGCCAACAACGGCTGCAACTAGTTAACGACCTCGACGGTGCGCGGCGTGCGCTAGCGTTGGCCGCACCGCTGCTGGGCGGCATTGACGACCCTGCCTACCTCAATTTGCGGCAGACACTTGCGCAGGAACAAGCGGCGCTCGATGCATTGGGCGTGGATCCACGCATGCGTGCCAACGCCTTGCTGGATGGACTGGCCAAGCAATTGCAGGACATGTCGACGACGACCTCCAGCCAACCGGAAGCGCGTGCGCCTTGGTACGAGCGCTTGCTGGACCGGATCGTGCGCGTCCAACCCACCGCGCATGCCGGGCTGGACGAGCGCACGGATCGCGAGGCCGCGATCGCGGCGATGCAGATCGAACTGAGCCTGGCGCGCGCATCCATCGAACGCCGCGACGATGCGGGCATGGCCACCGCGCTGGACCGGATCAGTGCCTGGCTGCAGAAACTGCAACCTTCGGAACTGGCGACCGATCGCAAGCGGATCGGCGAACTCAAGGCGATCTCATTGCAGGTGGATGCGCCGCTAGCAGGCAGCACCTTGCAGCAATTGCACGCACTGCGCGGGCAATGAGCCGATCACACCGTGCTTGCAGGCCGGCTGCGATGCTCCACGAAACGACTGATGGCAACCAAGGATTGGAGGCGACATGAACCTGTTCCGCAGTGTGTTGTTCTGGCTGGTGCTGGCCGTGCTCGGCGCATTACTGGCGCAATTGCTGCTGCAGGATCCGGGCTACGTGCTGGTGCGCTTCCGCGGCAGCGACTACCAGACCACGGTGGCCGCTGGGCTTGGATTGCTGCTGGCCTGCATGTTCGGCCTCGCCTTGCTGTGGAACTTGTTGCGACTGCCATTCGTGGCATGGAAGCGCCATCAGGACAAGCGTGCGCGTGCCCAGTTGATCGATGGCCTGCACGCCCACCACCGCGGTGAGTACCAGCGTGCCGAGCAATTATTGAACCAAGCCGCTGCGCATGGCGAAGGTGGCAATTTGGCGCGCATGCACGCAGCCCGTGCTGCGGCAGCGCGTGGCGATGCTGCTGCAGCGTCCACCCATCTGGATGCACTGGGCGAACGCGACGCGACCAGCCAGGCATTGTTGCGCGCCGAGCACGCGCTTGCCGACGACAAGCCCGCCGACGCCTTGATCGCGCTGGATGCGCCACGCGCACAACCGCTGCCGCCACGTGGCTTGCAGTTGCGCGCCGAGGCACTGGCCGCCAGCGGTCGTGGCTTCGAGGCTTACGGGTTGCTCGGCGCATTGCGCCAGCAACAGGCAATGCCGGCTGCGCGCTTGGATGCATTGCAGTCACAGTGGGCCGCGCAGTCGTTGCAGCAAGCCGGCAATGCCAGCGAGCTTGCCGATCGCTGGGACGCCTTGCCGCAAGGCGTGCAGACCACCGCATCCGTGGTTGCCGCGTATGCAAGCCGCGCGGCGGCGATGGGCTGGAACGAAGCGGCGACGCGCAGCCTGGAACAAGCCTTGAATGGACAGTGGGACGAAGACTTGGTGGAACTCTATGGCCAGTTGGACGTCGCCCGCCTTGAAGAACGTCGCGCGCAGGCCGAGGGCTGGCTGCAGGTGCACCCTTCCAGCCCCGCGCTGTTACTGACTATTGCCCGCCTCGCGAAAGTGCAAGGCCACCTGCCGCAGGCCGAACGCGCGCTGCATCGTGCCATTGCACAGGGCGCTGGCAGCCCCGCGTGGGAAGTCTTGGGCGACATTGCCGTGCAATCCGGCGACGAGGCGCGCGCAAGGCTGGCCTATGCCAACGCCTTGCGTAGCCAACGCGGCGCGCCGCTTTTGGATCTGCCCGGCCGCGATCTCCGCCAGCAAATCGCCGACACCGCCGCGATCGAAGAGCGCGATGAGCACGGGATGCCCCGGCTTCGGGGCTGATCGCGCGGGAATTACAATCACGGGATGCACACGCCCATCCCCGACATCGACCTCGTCCGCAATTACCTGATTGGCCTCCAGGACCGCATCTGCAACGCCATCGAGCACGCGGACGGGCAAGCCCGTTTCAGCGAAGACGCGTGGACACGACCACCGAATGACATCTTGCTGGCGGGCCGCGGGCGTACGCGCATCCTGCGCGATGGCGCGGTGTTCGAGCAGGCGGGCATCGGATTCTCGGATGTCTCCGGCAACCGCTTGCCTGTTTCAGCTACCGCCGCGCGGCCTGAACTGGTGGGCGCGCAATGGCGCGCGGTAGGGGTGTCGCTGGTGTTCCATCCACGCAATCCGCATATGCCCACGACGCACGCCAACGTGCGCCATTTCCGCGCCGAGAAAGATGGCGAAACGGTGGCCTGGTGGTTCGGCGGCGGCTTCGACCTGACCCCGTTCTATCCGGTCGACGAAGACGTACGGCATTGGCACCAAGTCGCGCGCGACCTGTGCGATCCGTTCGGCGGCGCAGCGCGCTATGACGCACACAAGCGTTGGTGCGATGAGTATTTCTTCCTCAAGCATCGCGACGAGACCCGCGGCGTCGGCGGGCTGTTCTTCGACGATCTGCACACGGGCTTCGATGAAGATTTCGGCTACATGCGCGCGGTCGGTGATGGCTTCCTCGACGCCTACCTGCCCATCGTCGAACGCCGCAAGGACAAGCCCTATGGCGAGCGCGAACGCCAGTTCCAGCTGTACCGACGGGGCCGCTACGTGGAGTTCAACCTGGTGTTCGACCGGGGCACCCACTTCGGCCTGCAGTCAGGCGGGCGCACCGAATCAATCCTGATGAGCCTGCCGCCACTGGTGCGCTGGGAGTATGGCTTTGTGCCAGAAGCCGACAGCGCCGAAGCGCGTCTAGCCAACTATCTGCGTCCGCGTGACTGGCTGGTGGAACTTCCAGTGGTGCAGGGTGATTCGCGCGACTAGCACTCAATCCTTGTGTTTCTTCACCACACTGATTTCGCCATTGTTTTCCAGCAGCACAACCTCAGCTTCTGCTACATCTTCAATGCTGTTTTTCCGCAGCGCTTTTTCGAAATCATCCTCGCTGACCAGCTCACGCCGTAGAACTTTCCTGAACACCTTGCCATGGCGCGCCAGCACGACGGGTTCCCCCTCGATGAACTTCTCGATCGTACGGTTGCGCGACGTGGCAAACGCGACGATGTAGTTCAGTCCAATCAAGGTGGTCGCCATGATCAGCGCCCCCGTAAGTGAGTTGTCGCCACCGTTGATGCCGTTCTGGACGGCATTACCCAGCAGAATCACCAATACCAGGTCGAACGGTGTGAACTGACCCACCGCACGCTTGCCGGAAAGCCGCATCAGCACCATCACCAAGATGTAAACCGCAACGCCGCGGAAGACAAAATGCCACCAGGGCGCGGATAACTGGAACAGGTCGTTCATGGGTCTGGCCAGGGTACGGTTCGCAGTTGAGATATTCCCACACGAAGAGGCCCAGCCCCGTGGTTGGTGAGGGACGCAAAGCGGGGGGAGGCGCGGAGACAACGAGGGGGCCCAACGTTTGCGCAGCCAACTTTGACTTTTTATTGGCAATAGCCAATAAAAAGCCCCGCAAGCCAGGGGGGGCTGCGGGGCCGGGGAATACAGGTTCGGGGAAAACCTGCACTCCAGATCACACCAGGGGAGGGGTAGTGATCGGCGACAGACGTTGCATCTGTCGCGAGTGATATGACCACTTCATGCATTGATAGTTCGTGAAGATTCCCGTTAAGAATTCGGTGAATTCAGGAGGGATTCATGCCCCAAAACAGGTCGCGAACTAAAGCGCTCTGGAACGCGGGTTTCGAGGCCTCTGTCCGTGTGAAGACGCAGGATTAGTGAGCTTGGTCCCAGTTCTCGCCAACCCCCGTATCGACCACTAACGGCACCCTTAAATCGGCAGCGGCGGCCATCCGCGCGGGGACCTCCTCCAGCAGGGTCGGCAAGAACGCCTCATCGACCTCGAAGACCAGTTCATCGTGGACCTGCATGATCATCAGCGCCTGCGTCCCACCTGAAGCGTCCGATTCGCCCGCCAGCCAGCCGTCAATGTCGATCATCGCCCGCTTGATGATGTCGGCGGCGGTGCCCTGCATCGGTGCGTTGATCGCGGCGCGCTCGGCACCGGCACGCTGTGCCGCATTGCGCGAATGGATGTAGTCCAGCGTCAGCCGGCGGCCGAACACCGTTTCCACGACGCCGCGCTCACGGGCCTGCTCGCGGGTGCGTTCCATGAAATCGCGCACGCCGGGATAGCGGCTGAAGTACAGCGCGATGTAATCCTGCGCCTCTCCGCGGGCGACACCCAGTTGCTTGGCCAAGCCGAACGCGCTCATGCCATACATAAGCCCGAAGTTGATCGCCTTGGCGGCGCGGCGTTCATTGGCAGAGACCTCATCGAGCGTCTTGCCGAAGACTTCCGCAGCAGTGGCGCGGTGGACGTCAGCGCCACTTTCGAACGCGCGCAGCAATGCCGGGTCTTCCGACAGGTGGGCCATGATCCGCAGCTCGATCTGCGAGTAGTCGCAGGCGACCAGCTTGCGGCCAGGCGGTGCGATGAAAGCAGTGCGGATACGCCGGCCGTCCTCGCTGCGGATCGGGATGTTCTGCAAGTTAGGATCGGACGATGACAACCGTCCGGTGGCGGCGCCAGCCTGGTGGTAGCTGGTGTGCACGCGGCCGGTGTCCGGGTTGATCATCTCGGGCAACTTGTCGGTATAGGTGCTGCGCAGCTTCGCCAGCCCCCGGTAATCCAGGATGATCCGTGGCAGCTCGTGCTGGTCTGCGATGGCTTCCAGCGCTTCTTCGTTCGTTGATGGCGCCCCACCCGGCGTTTTCACCAGTGCCGGCAGCTTGAGTTCATCGAACAACAGCGCGCCCAGCTGCTTGGGCGAATCCAGATTGAAGCTGCGCCCGGCCAGTTCGGTCGCTTTTTGCTGCGCGACCAGCATCCGTCGGGACAGGTCAGCCGACTGCCTGCGCAACTCATCGGCGTCGATCAGCACGCCGTTGGCTTCCACCCGCGCCAGCACGGGTACCAGCGGCATCTCGATGTCGCGATACACGGACAGCAAGCCGACATCCGCCTCCACTTGTGGCTTCATCACCCTGTGCAATCGAAGCGTGATGTCGGCGTCTTCCGCGGCGTAGCGGGTGGCATCGTCCAGCGCGACCTGGGCGAAGCCAATCTGCTTGGCGCCCTTGCCCACCACGTCCTTGTATTTGATGGTCGTATAGCCGAGATGGCGCTGCGCCAGCGAGTCCATGTCGTGCCTGGCGATCCCGGCATTGAGGACGAAACTTTCCAGCAGCGTGTCATCGGCGTAGCCGGCCACATCGATGCCGTGTCGGCGCAGCACATGGATGTCGTACTTGCCGTGCTGGCCCAGCTTGCGCTTGCGGGCATCCGCCAGCACGGGGCGCAAGGCGTGCAGGACGGCCTCGCGGGGCAGTTGCACGGCACCCGGGATCTCGTGCGCCAACGGGATGTAACAGGCCTTGGTCACCTCGACGCAAAAGCTGATCCCGACCAGGTTGGCGCGCAGCGGATCCAGCGAATCGGTTTCGCAATCGAATGCCAACTCCTCCGCTGCCTGCAAGCGTGCCACCCACGCATCAAGCTGTTCGACGGTGGTCACGCATTCGTACTCGCCCGGCGCTGATAACGCCGGATCGATGTCCGCAGATGGTGCCGCTGAAAGCGCGACGAATCCGTTGCCACGCGCGACACCCGGTTCCTTCTGCGCGACCGCTGGAGCCGAACCGCCATCGAGTTCCTTCAACGCTTGGTTGAAACCGTAACGCGCGTACAGACCGCGCAAGGCCTCGAGATCACGTTGACGCAGGTACAACTGATCCGGCGTCTGCTCCAGCGCTACATCGGTCTTGATCGTGGTCAGGGTGCGGTTAAGTGGCAATCGATGGATCACCGCGCGCAGGTTCTCGCCGATTTTGCCGCCGATCTTGTCAGCGTTGGCGATCACGCCATCCAGCGTGTCGTATTCGGCCAGCCATTTCGCCGCGGTCTTCGGCCCGCATTTGTCGACGCCGGGAATGTTGTCGACCTTGTCGCCCATCAGCGCCAGATAATCGATGATCTGGTCGGCGCGCACGCCGAATTTCTCGATCACCGCCGCATCGGAATTCAGCTTGCTGCCGCTCATGGTGTTGACCAGTGCAACGTGCATGCCCGAAGACGGCTCGCGCACCAACTGGGCGAAGTCCTTGTCGCTGGTGGAGATGGTGACGTCCATACCGGCAGCACCACCCTGCACCGCCAAGGTGCCGATCACGTCGTCCGCCTCGACGCCACTGATGCGGATGATCGGAAAACCGAGCGCCTCGACGATCGCCATCATCGGTTCGACCTGCGCGCGCAACTCATCCGGCATCGGCGGTCGGTTGGCCTTGTACTCGGCGTCGAGATCGTCGCGGAAGGTCTTGCCGGGTGCATCCAGCACGAACGCGGTGTGTTCCGGCTGTTCCTTCAGGTGCGCGCGCAACATGTTGACCACGCCGAACAGGGCACCAGTAGGCTCGCCGGCGGCATTGGTCAGCGGCGGCAGCGCGTGGAAGGCGCGATACAGGTACGAAGAACCATCAATCAGGACAAGTTTCGGCATGCCCCGATTTTACGCCGGGATCCTACGCCGGGATCCTACGCCGGGATTTTAGGCGGCGATTTTAGGCGCAACTTCTACGCCGCCCACACAGGGCCTCCGGCATACTGCAAGCCCCATCCGGAGACCGCCCATGCGCATCACCGCACTCTTGTTATCCACCCTGTTTGCGACGCTGCTGCTCGGCGCCTGCGCCAGCGACCCCACCGCCACCCTGCCGCAGGATGCGGTACCGGTCACCCGCACTGAATCGAATGGCGATGTCATCACTGAATACCGCGTGGCAGGCACGCTGCGCATGGTCAAGGTGCAGCCCTTTCGTGGACCGACCTATTACGTGGAGGACCACGACGGCGATGGCAAGCTGGACTGGGACAAGCGCCGCGGACCGATGACCTATTACAAGCTTTACAGCTGGTAATGGCGCGCAGCCAGCGCTGGCCGCACGTCGTGTTCGGAATTCACCAATCAGTGGGTCGGTAGTCCTTCAGGAACTGCCCCCAGACGTGCTTGCCGGTATTGATCCCGTCGATGATCGGGTCGAGGATGCGCGCCGCGCCATCGACGATATCCAGCGGCGGATGGAAGCGTTCCTCGATGGTCTTGCGCTCGGCAAGCGCCACTGGATCTTCGTCGGTCACCCAACCAGTATCCACGCTGTTCATGTGGATGCCATCGCCGTGATAATCCGCGGCAGCGGTGCGCGTCATCATGTTGAGTGCGGCCTTGGCCATGTTGGTATGCGGATGCCGGGTGGTCTTGAAATTGCGATAGAACTGCCCTTCCACCGCTGATACGTTGACGACGTGCTTGTCGTGGCCGCCCGTGCGCAGCATCAGTGGCTTCAGGCGTGCGTTGAGCAGGAACGGCGCGACCGCGTTGACCAATTGCACTTCGAGCAGCTCGACCGACGGCACCTCGTGCATCAACAGGCGCCATGAATTTCGGTCACGCAGGTCGACCTGTTGCAGGTCCTGGTCCAGCCTGCCTTCGGGAAAGAGATGCTGCTGCGACAACAGCTCTTCCTGCAGCAGCGGCAGCTGCGACAGCTCGGCGGCATGGGTCATGCCGACTGCATTCGAGCCGCCCTGACCGAGCACCGCCACCGCGCTGTCATTGCCGGCTTCGCCCGCATCGGCATCACGCATACCTTCATAGCGACCCAGCAGTTGGCGGATCGGTTCGGGCGCTTCGTCCAACGCGACGCGCTCGGCCTGCATCATGTGGGTGTAGAAGCCCGGCGGGCGGCGCACCGTCTGGCACGCATTGTTGACGATGAAATCCAACCGCTCATGCGTCTCCAGCAGTCCGCGACAAAATGCTTCCACACTCGGTGTGTGCCGCAAGTCGAGACCGAAGATTTCCAGCCGATCCTTCCATTGCTCGAAGTCGGGTTCTTCTGCGTAGCGAAGTGCCGAGTCGCGCGGGAAGCGCGTGGTGACGATCAGGTGCGCGCCGCAACGCAGCAACTTCAGGCCCGTCTGAAAACCAATTTTGACCCGCCCGCCAGTCAGCAGCGCGACTCGACCACTCAGGTCCGCAAGCTCGGTGCGCTTTTTGAAATTGAACTCCGCGCAGGCCGGGCACATCTGGTCGTAGAAATGATGGATATGCGTGTATTTCTGCTTGCACACGTAGCAGTGCTGCAGCTGGACACTTTCGCGCGCCGCTCCCTGCGACCCTTCGTCGCCTGGCCTGATGTCGTTTGCTTCGAAGCCGATCGGCGGAAAGTAATTGGTGGTGGTGAACACCGGTTTGCGGCGCAACGCGCGGATGCCGGTGTCGTCCAGCAAGGTATCGTCCTTGCGGATCGCTTCGACATTGCGTGCGCGCTCGGCGGCTTTCATGCGCTGGCGGCGCGCCACCGGATCGGGATGGTAGACGCCTGCAATCGCGCGCTGCA
>JBDSGA010000266.1:0-2912 GCA_039919235.1 Thermomonas sp.
ATGCTGTAGCCCTGCGGCGTCTGCAGCCAGCTGTTGGCGGAAATGATCCAGAAGGTGGAGATCAGCGTGCCGATCGCGACCATGCACGTGGCGAAGAAATGCAGCCTGTCCGACACGCGCTTCCAGCCGAACAACATCACCCCGAGGAAGCTCGCTTCCAGGAAGAACGCGGTCAGCACTTCGTAACTCATCAACGGACCGATGATGTTGCCGGCTTTCTCGCTGAGCACCGCCCAGTTAGTGCCGAACTGGAAACTCATCACGATGCCGGACACCACGCCCATGCCAAACGAGACCGCGAAGATCTTCAGCCAGAAGAAATACAGGTCACGCCAGAGGTTGTCTTTCGTGCGCAGCCAGCGCCATTCGGTGAACGCCAACCAATTCGCCAGGCCAATGGTGAACGCGGGGAACAGGATGTGGAACGAAATGACGAACCCGAACTGCAAGCGCGAAAGAAATAGCGGTGACAGCAACGACGCATCCATCTGGATGATCTCCGCGTCGCGTGGGGGCGCGGCGGTCTCTGTATTGTGCGCCGCAGCATCCATCATTGCCAGCATTCGGACTCCTGGCACAGGCGCATCCGGCATCGACTGCTAACCTTGATTGATCGCGATGATTGATGCGATTGATTCCCTCAATACCCCTACGCCATTCCACGGAAATCCGATGCGCTTTGCTCCGTTATTCGCCACCCTGTTGTTGACCAGCCTGCCTGCCGCCGCCGCGGAACCGATCACCCTCACCCAGGCCATGGCGGATCCCGACTGGATCGGGCCGGGGGTCGAAGATGCATGGTGGCGTTGGGATAGCCATGCCGCGCAATACCTGCTCAAGCGCGAGGGCACGAGCATTCGCGACCGCTGGCAGGTTGGTATCACCAGCGGTATGCCGATGCGCCTTGATGATGCGGCACTGGCCGACATCGATGCCTCCGATGTGGTGTTCGACGTGGCTAATACGCGCGCAGCATTCGTGCGCAATGGCGATATCTTCGTGCGCGACCTACGCATGGGGACGCTGACCCAACTCACCCGCACGACGGATAGCGAATCGCGACCTCAATGGAGCCGCGATGGCGGCCTGGTTTGGCGCGTCGGCGAGGCGTGTTATCGCTGGGATGGCCGCAACGTGGTCCAGGCCGCACTGCTGAAGGCCGAAGATGCGCCGGGCAGTGCGCCCAAGCCGGATGACTTGCGCGACCGCCAGCTGCGCCTGATCGACACCCTGCGCAACGACCGCGACCGCCGCGAAGCCGCGCGCAAGCAGGACGAGGCCTGGCGCGTCGCCGACAAGACCCGTGCACCCGCACCGATCTACCTCGGCAAGGACGTCGCCATCGCCGATAGCGCGCTGTCACCTGATGGTCGCTGGTTGCTCGTGGCCACCACCGAGAAGGGCGCGGACGCCGGCACCGAAGGCAAGCTGCCGAAATACGTGACCGAATCCGGCTACGAGGAATTCGAAGCCGCGCGTACGCGCGTCGGTCGCAACGATCCACTGCCACAAAAACTTTGGCTCGCCGAAATCGCTACCGGCAAGCTGCGTGAACTCAGCAGCGATGCACTGCCTGGGATCAAGGACGATCCGTTGGCGGCGTTGCGCCAGGCCGCGGGCAAGCCGGCATTGAAGGGCAATCGCGAGCTGCAGGTGGCTGCGCTGCAATGGACGAGCGATAGCCAGAACGTCGCGATGATGCTGCGCGCGACTGACAACAAGGATCGCTGGATCGCGAGTGTCGACCTGGCTGCTGCAGCCCTGCAGCCGCGCAATCGCCTGCATGACGATGCGTGGATCAACTGGAGCTTCAATGATTTCGGCTGGCTGCCCGACAACAAGACGCTCTGGTACTTGTCGGAAGAGAGCGGCTACTCACACCTGTATGTACTTGATACAAGCAGGCTCAACGGCAGCACCCGCACCCAGCTCACCGATGGCCGCTGGGAAGCCTCCGCGGTGCAACTTTCGCGCGATGGCAGCAGTTTCTATTTCCTGTGCAACCGCGAACAGCCGGGCGACTACGAAGTCTGCAACGTGCCCACGCGCGGTGGGCAGGTACGCGAGGTCACTTCGCTGGATGGCGTCGAGAGCTTCAACCTGTCGCCTGTTGGCTCAAAGCTGCTGGTGCGGCATTCGTCGGCCTATGTACCGCCGCAACTTGCTGTGGTCGATGCGGCCGGTGGCAACTTGCACGAGCTCACGGATACCCGCACTGCCGCCTACAAGGCGCGCAGCTGGATCATGCCGAAGACCGTGCAAGTGCCGAGCAAGCACGGCGCCGGCAACATCTGGGGCAAGTTGTACACACCGGCCACGATGGAGGCAGGCCACAAGTACCCGATCGTGATGTTCGTGCATGGCGCCGGTTACCTGCAGAACGTCAGCGCGCGCTATCCGAATTATTTCCGCGAACAGATGTTCCACAACCTGCTGGTGCAGCAGGGCTACATCGTGCTGGACCTGGACTATCGCGCCAGCGAAGGTTACGGCCGCGACTGGCGCACCGCGATCTATCGATGGATGGGCAAGCCCGAACTCGAGGACTATCTCGACGGTCTGGACTGGCTGGTCGCCAACCAGCAGGGTGACCGCGACCACGTCGGCATCTACGGCGGCAGTTATGGCGGCTACATGACGCTGGTCGCGCTGTTCAAGGCACCGGGCGTGTTCAAGGCTGGCGCCGCACTACGCCCGGTCAGCGACTGGTCGCAGTACAACCACGAATACACCTCCAACATCCTCAACACGCCGGAACTCGATCCCGATGCCTACAAACGTTCCTCACCGCTGGAATACGCCAGCGGCCTGCAGGACAACCTGCTGATCGCGCACGGCATGATTGATGACAACGTGTTCTTCAAGGACTCGGTGATGATGACCCAGAAGCTCATTGAGCTACGCAAGGACAA
>JBDSGA010000267.1:0-15189 GCA_039919235.1 Thermomonas sp.
TGGGCTCCAGCCTGTTCGGTGCGCAACTGGCGGCGCAACTGGGCCTGCCATATGCGTTTGCCTCGCACTTCGCGCCAGCGGCACTGGAGCCGGCCCTTGCCGTCTATCGCGAGCGCTTCAAGCCATCACCACGGCTAGGCAAGCCGCACGTGATGCTGGCGTTGAATGTGGTAGCCGCCGATACCGATGACGAAGCCGCGCGCCTTTTCACCACGCAGCAACAAGCGTTCGTCAATTTGCGTCGCGGGCGGCCGGGTCTGGTGCAGCCGCCATTGCCCAGCGCATCGGCAATGGCCGAGTTCTGCACACCGCAGGAACGCGCCGGCGTCGATATTGCGCTGGCCTGCGCGGTGATCGGAGCGCCGGAGACAGTGTCTGCGGGCATCCAAGCGTTTGTTGACGCACATCAGCCGGACGAACTACTGCTGACCGCCAACATCTTCGACCACGCGGCCCGCTTGCGCTCATTTGCGCTGGCGATGGACGCGTGGCGGTCCTCCACCTCCAAGATCGGAACTGACCATGCTGTTTGACCCGTTGAACCTGGGAGACGTCACCCTTCGCAACCGCATCGCGATTTCGCCGATGTGTGAATACTCCGCGGTGGACGGCGTGCCGAACGACTGGCATTTGGTGCATCTGGGCAGCCGAGCGGTGGGCGGGGCAGGGCTGGTGTTCACCGAAGCCACCGCCGTCTCGCCGGAAGGGCGTATCTCGCCCGCTGATACGGGTCTTTGGAACGATGCGCAGCAGGCCGCGTGGAAACGAATCGCGGCCTTCATCAGCGAGCAGGGCGCCGTGCCAGGTATCCAGCTGGCGCATGCCGGACGCAAAGCCAGCACCGATGTGTCGTGGCGGGGTGGCAAACCATTGGGCTGTGCGCATGGGGGCTGGACGCCGGTCGCGCCAACTGCACTTCCGTTTGCCGACGGCTATCCGACGCCCATGGCGCTGGATGCCGCGGGCATCCGCAAGGTGGTCGCGGATTTCGTGGCAGCCACGGTGCGCGCACGTGACGCCGGTTTCCGCGTCATTGAATTACATGCCGCGCACGGCTACCTGCTTCATGAGTTCCTGTCGCCACTCTCGAACCAGCGCAGGGATGAATACGGCGGCTCGCTGGAAAACCGCGCCCGTCTGCTGCGCGAAATCGTCTGCGCTGTTCGTTTGCAATGGGCTGCGCCCAAGCCGCTTGTCGTGCGGGTATCAGCGACGGATTGGGTGGATGGCGGCTGGGATGTCGAGCAATCCGTGCTCCTTGCGCGTTGGTTGAAGGAGGACGGCGTCGACCTGATCGATTGTTCGTCGGGTGGCAACGTGCCGCATGCCGACATTCCCGTTGGTCCCGGCTACCAAGTGCCATTCGCGTCACGTATTCGCCGCGAAGCCGGCATCGCCACTGGCGCAGTGGGCCTGATCACCACAGGTGAGCAGGCCGCAGCGATCCTCAGCAACGGTGATGCCGACATCATCCTGATTGCCCGTGAATCGTTGCGTGATCCGTATTTCCCGCGCCGAGCAGCGGTTGCGTTAGGCGTCGAGATCGAGGCTCCCGTTCAATACCGACGATCGTGGTAACGAACGCGGGTTGGTTTCACCTTGCCGGCATGGGGCCAAGGGGATAGTGGTGCTACCGACAAGGCAAGGAATGCCCACATGGAACGCGCAACCCGAATTGCAATCCTCGCAACGGATGGATTCGAACAATCCGAGCTTCAGGGCCCCATGGATGGCCTGCAGCAGGCAGGCTTCGAAGTGGATGTGGTCTCGCTCGCGGCAGGCCAGATCCGCGGATGGAAAGACAAGGACTGGGGCGATCCAGTCAATGTGGATGTGACCCTGGAAGATGCGCGTGCAGGTGACTATGCAGCGCTGGTGCTGCCCGGCGGCGTGATCAACCCGGACATCCTGCGAACCAAGCCTGCGGCGATCAAATTCGTGCAGGCGTTCGATCGCGATGAAAAGCCGCTGGCGGCGATCTGTCACGGCCCATGGCTGTTGGCCGAGTCAGGTGCTGCGGCCGGTCGCACTGTCACGTCGTGGCCGTCAGTGAAAACGGATCTGCAAAACGCGGGTGCACGCTGGAAGGATGAAGAAGTCGTCGTGGATGGTCACATCATTACCAGCCGCAAGCCGGATGACATTCCGGCGTTTACCCGCACGATTATCGAAGCGCTGGCCAAACATCCGAAGAATTGATCACCAAGCCTGATCACCAATGCTTGACTGCCGCATGGCAGAAACAGCGTGATGTACACCGTGACTGCGTATTCCAGCGAAACCTTCAAATCCACCGGCATACAGGAATAGCAGGCCCACAAAACGAAACGGAGGCAACCAGACTCTGGTTGCCTCCGTCATGTACTTCCGATGCAGGTGGTATCAGCCGTTCGATTGCTGCGTGGTCGCTGCTGCTGATTTGCGCTTGCTGGCGTGCGCGCTGGCACTCGGCGGTGTCTTCATGCGCAGGGGTGTCACCCCGAGTATTTCGATGCGGCCACCGCGCTTCCTGAATTCTGCGATGTCGGCCGCGATGCCCTGACGGTCGAGTTCGTTGGCGTCGATGGTGGATTGTGCTGGCTTACGGGCCATGCGTCTCCTTCTTGCGTGGCGGGTTGACCTCGAAGCTTACACCAAAATAAGTATAAATTGCAATATAAACGGCGAATATCGCCAAAAATCCGTGATTGTGAAATTAAAATATCGAATGTCCGTAACCAAGCGCGAATAGCATGGCCGCGTTCAACTGATCCAACGGATGAGTGGATTCTGAGAGCTCCACGCTGGAACAAGTTGATCCGAAACGCGTGCAATGAATCAGATCAAACCAGCAGACCGTTCACTGGCTGTCGACGAGATTTCCACTGGTGTCGATTATCAGCCGCGCCCGCGTGCCTTTGTAGTAATAGCTGGCACGATAAAGACCGATGTCGTCACCCGTGCCGCGTTCGCACATCACGGTGATTTTCTGGAGATCCATCAGCCGCTTGAAAGCCGCTGGCTCAAGCCCAAGTGCACGGGCTACCAACGTGCCATCGATTTCGATGGCACGTTGCAGATTCAGCTCGATGGGAATGGATTTACCCAAGGCATCCGTCGCAATGCGCAATTACTGGACCGAGATGCTGCCCTTCATCATGGTGGCGTGGCCCGGGAAACTGCAGAAGAAGTCGTAGGGTCCACCGTCCTTGATCTTGCTGACGGCGAAGGTGACCGACGTCGACTCGCTACCGCCCACCAACTTGCTATGCGCGATGACACGGGTATCGCCTTCCTTCACATAGTTCGACGCGACACCCGCACCCATGCCATCCGCTTCCACGCCCTGCATGTCGGAGGTCTTGGCAATTACGATGTTATGGCCCATCGCTGCGACCGGCATCTGGCCGACGTGCTTCAGGCTGATCGTGAAATTGGCGCATGACGCCGGCACCACGACCGATCCAACATTGAACTGCATGGCGTCGTTGCCTTCAATCTGGGTCGCGCAATTGGCGACCACAGCAGCAGGCTTGTCACTTGTGGAAGTTGCTGCGGGGGCCATTTCGGGCGTGGCGGTAGCCATTGGAGTCTCGCTTGCCATCGGAGCGGGCGTTGCCGCCTCAGTGGCGCTCGGGGCCGGTGTCACGGGTTCAGCAGGTGCTGGCGCTTTATCGCTGCAGGCCATCAAGGCCAAGGCGCAGGAAGTGGTGAGCAGGGTGATTCTGGTATTCATGGGGGATCCTCGTGGTGACATGCGAAGCGGAACGTGAATGGGGAAATCCGCTCGATAATTATTGACCCCCATTCGGTACCTGTGCGTGAAGATGCTTGCGGATATCCCATCCAATTCGCGATTCATTGACATGCATCAAGCGACGCTGCGGATGCAACATGAGGTTTGCGCGCGAGCGGGGCAGGCAAGGCCTTGTTCAGCCTATATTTGTCACGTTGCATGATGCATAGCGGTCACCCATGAAGATCGAACTGAAACGCGTCCACGAACAGCCAGAGGCCATTGATGGCAAGCGCATCCTGGGATGGCAAGCGCATCCTGGTGGAGCGACTCTGAAAGACGAGATCGGAAAGGCGAAAGCGACCTTCGCCTACGGCTCCAAGGATAAAATCCACAATGCAGCGATCGTCCTGATGGATTTCCTGAAAGGCTAAGCAGGAGACGATGACCGAGCCCATTGACGCCAAGTCTGGAAGGCACAAGTTGCAACGGTTGCCGCGTGCCTTCTTCGAGCGCGATCCGCGCATCGTTGCCCCCGAGTTGCTGAACAAGATCCTGGTGCGCGATGACGGGCGTGCCGGCCGCATCATTGAAGTTGAAGCCTATTGCGGCGCCGAGGATCCCGCTGCGCATACGTTCAACGGCCCCACCAAGCGCAACCGCACGATGTTTGGCCGCGCAGGGCACATGTATGTGTATTTCACCTACGGCATGCACTGGTGCTGCAACACGGTGTGCGGCCCGGAAGGCGAAGGCTGGGGCGTGCTCATTCGTGCGGTAGAGCCGATTGCCGGTATCGAGCAGATGCGCGTTGCACGCGGCGGCGCGCGCAGTGATCGCGAGTTGACCAATGGCCCAGCCAAACTGACCCAGGCAATGGGCATCGATGGCAGTTTCGATGGCGCAGATCTCGTGCTGGATGATCGGGGGGTGAGCGTCCAGAGCGATGGCACTGATCCACCAGGAAATCCACGAATGGATCCGCGTGTCGGCATCAGTCGTGCGAAGGAATTTCCATGGCGCTGGCGCATTCCTGTCGTTCCACGCTGATCACGGCTTGGCTGAAGGCCCGTGTGAACAGACCCGGCTGCGACGGCTCCCTTCTGCTGACAACGAACGGGAGCAATCCGAATTGCCGCCTGCAGGTTCGCTGCGCAAGCGCCGCGCTACCATGGCGGCCCCCTTTAGCGAGACTTGCCATGTCCCTCTCCATGCATGCCGCCTCCGTTCCCGTGTTCAAGCAGATGCTGGCAAGCCTCGCCGACGTGCTGGCGAAAGCCGAGGCGCATGCAACGGATCGCAAGATTGATCCGGATGCATTGCTGCAGGCACGGCTGTTTCCCGACATGTTCCCGCTTGCGCGTCAGGTACAAATTGCCTGCGATTTCGCCAGGAGCGTACCGGCGCGATTAGCCGGCGCCGACGTGCCGGCGTACGAAGCGTCTGGCCAAGGGCTCGCTGAATTGCAGGCTCGCATCGCCGATACGCAGACATTCATCGATAGCCTGCAGGCGTCGGCGTTCGAAGGCAGCGACACGCGCGACATCGTGCTGCGCCCGGGCACGCCGAAGGAACGCACCATCAGCGGCCAGGGCTACCTGCTGCAGTACGGGTTACCGCAATTCTTCTTCCATGTCACCACCACTTATGCGCTACTGCGCCACAACGGGGTCGAGATTGGCAAGAAGGATTTCATGGGCGCTTACTGATTCAGGACTGCGATCATGGTTGCAATGTCTTGCTGCTTAGGTCAGGTGGAACAAGCAGGTGACTTGGGCTGTCAAAGCACCTCGCGCCTGCCGAGGTGCCAGGTCATCAGCGCCAGTGCAATCAACCCTCCGGCGAAGCCCAGCGCAAGCGTGAGTTGGGCGCGCGCGGGATCACTGGCCAGTTGATTGATTGGAATCTGCCAAGGCAACACTACGCCGAGCTTGGCTGACGTCGCCACCACTGCAAAGAACGTGCCGCCGATACCCACCGCCAATGCCGGCACGAAACTGGCGTAGCGCAGTGCGATCCACAATTGCACGGCCACTAGTAGCCACGCAGCCAGGAAAATCCGGCCGAGCAGCACCAGGTAGCCAGCGACATCCACGTTGCCGCTGGCCGCGATGGCAGGCTTGAGCCAGCCTGCCATCAGCACTGATAGCGGCGTCAGCAATGCCAGCGCAAGGCTCATCAACAGCACGACGCCGAGCACGCAGGCAGCCTTGGCGGCATACAAGTGCCAGCGCGGAAGCGGCAGCGCGCGCAAGTGATCCCATGCGCGTGGTCCGTGCTCGGTATTGGCCACCAGTGCGGTCAATGCAGTGACCGTCATCGGCAGCATGAAGAAGGCCCAGATCGCGGCAGAAGATTGCAGCGGCATGCTCCATGGCATGGCTTTTTCCATACGCAACAGATTGAAGAACATGAAAACGGCGATCAGCAGGGGCGCGATCAAGGCAAGTAGCAGGGCGAGGGAGCGACGCAACTTGTAGGCTTCAACTGCAAGTGCGGTGGCGAAGCGCGGGGCGCGTGAAGCGGGGATGGCAAGCATTGTGGCGGCTCCGGATCAGGGCATGGCAAGGGCAGGCGCGCCAGGTTGCGCTGCCTGGCGATAGAGGGTTTCCAGCGTGCGTTGGCGTGGGCCGAGGGCATGGATGCGGATACCTGCCACGCACAGCACGCGGTTCAATGCGGCGGCGCCGGCACGCGCTTCCTCGCCGGGGGCGAAGCGCGCAACGATGGCATCATCGGCTTGGGCCACGTCGAAGCCATGCTCGCGCGCAATGGCGATGGCGCGTTCGGGCGTGTCGGTTTCCACCGCGACTTCCGAGGCAAGCCCTGCCTTCAGATCCACTAGTGAGCCTTCAAGTACCAAACGCCCGTGACTAAGGATGCCGATATGGGTCGCGGTCTGTTCGATCTCGCCCAACAGATGGCTAGATAGCAAGACGGTGGCACCGGTGCGCGCGGGCAGTTCTTGCAGGAAACCGCGCATGTCGGCGATGCCCTCGGGATCCAGGCCGTTGGTCGGCTCGTCCAGGATTAGCACCGGCGGCGCGCCGAGCATGGCACGGGCCAGGCCGAGGCGCTGGCGCATGCCCAGCGAGTAATCGGAGACGTGGCGGCGGCCGTTGACCGTAAGTTCGGTGACCTCAAGCACCCGGTCCACTTCGGTGACAGGCAGACCCAGCAGGCGCCGGCTGAGGTCAAGGTTCTCGCGTCCGGATAGATTGGGATAAAAGCCCTGAGCTTCCAGCAGCGCGCCGACGCAGCGTGCAGCGCGCATCCGGTCGCTGGCGATGTCGATGCCAGCCACCCGGGCGCTGCCGGCATCCGGTCGCAACAGGCCCAGCAGCAGCTTGATGGTGGTGGTCTTGCCCGCGCCGTTGCGGCCCAGGAATCCATAGATGCTGCGTTCCGGCACCGACAGGCTGACCTGATCCACGGCGTGGCGATCACCGAATCGGCGGGTGAGGCCATGGGTCTCGATGGCGAATGACATAGCGGCAGATCCAGAAAATTTAAGTGATAGCTAAATTTAATGCAGACAAAAACTTTAAGTCAAGGTTAAAATTCATGTCTCCCCACAATCTATTTTTCCAGGATGCGAACGATGACCACGCCAGACCGGTTCCGTGCCCAATGCCGCCTCTTGCGCATGGCCACCCTTGTCGTGGTCGTGGGGTTGGCGCTCATGCTCTCGCTGGGTTTCATCGGCCTGCCGTGGATGCAAGGGGAGGGTTTTCCTGATGGGCTGAGCCGCAAGGCCGTGCTGTTGACCTTGGTCCAGGTCATGCCGGCGCTCGGCTATGTGTGGGCACTGTGGGCGGTGCAACGCGCATTGGGTGACCTCGCCGCCGGACGGCTGTTCCACCCCACCCTGGCGCGCGCGATGCGTCAGATCGGCATTGGCGTGCTGACGGGTGCGTTGCTCAACGTGTTCATGGTCACCAACCTCACGCGCGTACTCATGGGCGGGCGTGGCAGCTATCTGTATTTCGACTTGTCCGGCATCGTGCTGGGCGTCGTCGGTGCGGCATTGATCCTGCTGGCCAGGGTGGTCGATCAAGCACGTGCACTTCAAGCAGAACTGGACGAGATCGTCTGATGCCGATCCGGGTCACACTCGATCAGATGCTCAGCCGCCGTGGCATGAAGGCGCGCGAACTCGCGGCCCAGGTCGGCATCAGCGAAACCCAGTTGTCGCTGTTCCGCAGCGGCAAGGTCAAGGGCATTCGCTTCCGCACGCTTGCCAAGCTGTGTTCTGTGCTGGAGTGCGCGCCCGGCGACTTGCTGGATTACGACTACCTGGCAGAAGACCTGCGCGGGGCCGACAGTGACATTGACTGACGTTGGTGAGACACGCTTGAGGAGGTAGTTCTGGGCATGGCTTATCCTTTAGGACTCGTGGGCCATGTCTAGCCCGGTTCCAAATGCGATGCGCAGGAGCGCCTTGATTCGACGCCACACGTTTGTGCTGTTCCTGATGTTGATGCTTGCCCCGCTGCTGGCTGTTGCCCAGCAGGGCAGTGCACCGCAGACGTCGCCGTTCCTGTTGGAACACACCTTCTGGATCAAGCCGGGCAAGACCAGTCAGTTCATTGCATTGTTCAAGAAGAACAGGTTGCCGGAATTGGTCGCGGAGCAGGCCAAGGGCCGCATCGTGTGGATCCGAATGTCGCAGCCACGCATCAGCTCCGGCAACGATCAGTGGGACTTCCGGATCACGATCGGTTGGCGGGATGCGCAAACGGCTTGGGACCTTGAGGATGCAGCGCGCGCTGTCAGCAACAACCGCGATGCGCTGCGCCAGTCCATCGAGGAAACGCTGAGCGAGGAGTTGATCACCGAGCGCACCGATGTGCCGGTGCAGGAAACAACGCAATAAGCGCATGAAGCATCAACCGTATGCGTTGATGATTGGCATTTGCAATACCCACAATCGAGGCAATCCATGAAGCAATATCCCAGACTCGCCATCTTGTTCATGTGCCTGTTTGCATCCGCAGGTTCCGCCGCTGTGCAGTCGGCCGCGTCGCATACCGATGACGCCCAGGTCGCGCCGGTGCAGCCAGCCAGCCGGGCCGAAATGCAGTCGATGCAAATCCCCAGCCATGGCGCGAAATTGAATGCATTGATGTATGTCGCAGCCGGCGCCAAGCCACATCCGACGGTGATCCTCTTGCACGGGTTCCCGGGCAACGAGCGCAACCTGGACCTGGCCCAGGACATCAGGCGCGCAGGCTGGAATGTCCTGTACTTCAACTACCGCGGCGCGTGGGGTACACCGGGCGATTTTTCGTTCGCCAACAGCATCTAGGACACCGCATCCGCCATCGCCTACCTGCGCCAGCCCGAGGTGGCGAAATCCCTGCGCGTGGATCCGCGTCGTATCGTCCTGATTGGGCACAGCATGGGCGGCTTCATGGCGGTGCAGGGTGCGGCCAATGATCCAGCGATCAAGGCCTTCGCCACCATTTCCGCGGCGGACATGGCCGGCGACACGCGCCTGCTGCTCAGCCAGAAGTCGCGCGAAGACGCAATCTCGACCACCGCGGTGGGCTTGGCGTCAGAAGGCATGGCACCGCTGGCGGGCTGCACGCCGGAAGGACTTGCCGATGAACTCGCCATGCACACGATGGGCTGGCCGTTCATGGACCAGGTCGATGCGTTGAAGAATCGCAACATCTTGGTGGTCACTTCCGATGACGGCCTGGCTCCGTCAAATTCCGGATTCGTTGCATCGCTGATGCAAGCCGGTGATAGTCATGTCACCGCCATGCATCTGGCGACGGATCATGCCTATTCGGACAAGCGCATTGAATTGTCCAAGGCTGTCACCGACTGGCTCGCAACGCTGAAGTAGTGGTGGGCCTGGTGGCCTCCACCGGCATCAGGTTCACCCGACGGTGAATTGGAATGGCAAGGTTGAAGCAATGCATGCCGCATCCGGATGCGCTAGCGTAGGGAATCTCCTTCCCGGCCCGCCATCCCATGTCTACCAACGTTCAACGCTTCACGCCCACCCAGCGCCGCCTGCATTGGTTGATGGCCTTGCTGGTGGCCGCTGCCTACCTGTTGATCGAGCAGCGCGGCCTGTTTTCCCGTGGCAGCGTGGGTCGCACGTTCATGATGCAAGGTCATTTCTGGACGGGCCTGACGATCTTCGGGCTGGCATGGTGGCGGTTGGCCGTGCGCCGCCGCGATGGCGCGCCGCCAGTGACACCTGCGCTCGATCGCTGGAGCGCGCTGGCGGCTACAACCCTGCACGTGGCGCTGTACCTGTTCTTTCTGGTCCAGCCAATGCTGGGACTGGCGACGGCTTGGTCGGACGGCAAGGTGTTGTTGATCCCGTTCACGAGTATCCCGTTGCCGGCATTGCTGCCATTGAATCGGGATCTCGCGCATACGTTAGAGGATCTGCATGGCACGGTCGGCACTGTCTTCTATTGGGTCATTGGCCTGCATATCCTGGCGGCGCTGTGGCACCACCTGATGCGCAAGGACGACACCCTGAAACGCATGCTCTAGCGACGGTTTCAACCATCGCAGCTAGCGACGCGTCGCGAACACTCCATCCAACGCAAGCGCCGCCTTGAACCCGGCGGTCTCCAGTCGTTTCTGGACTTCGCGCGGCACGTCGCGGCCACTGGTCAATTTGTTTGGGCTGCCGGTGTAGTGGAACAGGCTTCCGCGACGACGGATCACCCGCGCCAACTGGTTGTAGAACACCTGCGAATACAATTCCCCGGCGATGCCGAAGCGCGGTGGGTCATGCAGCACGGCGTCGACCGAAGCGTCTGCAAGCGCGGTGATGGCTGTGGTCACATCACCATGAGTCAAATGCAGTCGACCACCACTGGCGTCGTCATCCGGATCCGGTGACCATGGGTTGAGCGTGCGCAACCAAAGCACATCGGGATTCTTTTCGAACGAGCGAATGTCCGCCACACCGGCATCCAGGCAACACGCCGCGAAATAGCCCAGCCCGCCGCAGGTATCCAGCACGACCTTGCCGCGTGGCTCCACCAGCGCCACCTTGCGCCGCGAGTCATCGAGCGGCGACTCCTTGGACGTAGGCAGCATCTTGATGCCATCGATCTCGAAGGTCGGAGTACCCCATTGCGTTGGCACCAGCTTGATCAGCGAGCCGGAATAGCGCGAGATCGGTTCGAAATCGTCGCCATCCCAGTAAAAGATCGTGCGGTCCTTGAGCTTGTCGGGGTACGGGTAACGCTCGGCGCGCCACGTCCATGACACCGGTTCCAGCGTCGCCTGTTCATTTGAGAGGCCGAGGTCGAACGAGCCATCGAAAGTGCTGTTGCCCGCATCGCGTGCGGCAAGCAGCGCTTCGGAAAGCGGTTGGGTCAGCAGCGGTCCGGAATAGTGAGGCATCCGGGGAAATTTACCGGACGGGCGGCGAAAGTGGCATCCATTGCACGTTGAAAACGCCAGATTGGCGCCTTCATCAAGCCGAGATCGCCAATTACTGCAACAATGCGCGCCCATTGCACTCCAACATCTCGTGCGTCATTCCCCTTGTTACCCATGAAGACCCCACAAGCCCTGCAGGCGCTGATCGACGACGGCGTCATCGATGAAGTGCTGCGTCCGCTCAAGAGCGGCAAGGAAGCTGCCGTGTATGTCGTGCGCAGCGGCGATGACGTGCGCTGTGCCAAGGTCTACAAGGACATGGCGCAACGCAGTTTCAAGCAGCGCACCCAGTACCAGGAAGGTCGCAAAGTGCGTGGCAGCCGGCAGGCGCGTGCCGTCGGTAAGGCCAGCAAATACGGGCGCAAACAACAGGAAACCGCCTGGAAAAACACCGAGGTCGATGCGCTGTATCAGTTGCGCGATGCCGGCGTCCTGGTGCCTGAGCCGCATGGCTATTTCCACGGCGTGCTGGTGATGGAGCTGGTCACCGATGCCGAAGGATTCTCCGCGCCGCGGCTCGGTGAAGTCGAACTCACTGCCGATGTCGCGCGCGACTATCACCAAATCCTGATGCGGCAAGTCGTCAAGATGCTGTGCTGCGGCCTAATCCACGGCGATTTGTCAGCCTACAACGTGCTGGTCGGGCCGGACGGGCCGGTGGTGATCGATTTCCCGCAGGTGGTCAGCGCTGCCGGCAACAATGCCGCGCGCGCCATGCTGCTGCGCGACGTCAACAACCTCACCGCATGCCTCGGAGGCTGGGCGCCCGAGTTGCTGGAGACATGGTACGGCGAAGAAATGTGGGCCCTGTTTGAAGCCGGGACCTTGCTGCCCGATACCGAACTGAGCGGCACCTTCGTGCATGACGACTCGACGATCGATCTCGACAGCGTGCGCCACGCAATCAACGACGCCCGCGAGGAAGCGCTGATCCGCGAGCAGGGCCGGCAGGCGAAAGCCGAGGAAGACTCCGAAGGTTGATCCTTCCAGATCCGTGATCTGTGCCAAAAGTCCTATTGCCTCTGGTGTACTACATCACTAGCATACTAAAACTATAAAACGCCAAAGGTCGTTCGGATGTCGCCGCAACTTGTCTTGGAATCAGTAGGTTATCGCTATCGCGGCGGCCATCAGGCGGTGGATGACGTGGGATTGACGCTGCAGCCCGGCATCATTGGCCTGCTGGGGCCAAATGGTGCCGGCAAATCCACCCTGATGCGGGTGCTGTCCACGCTGGCGCGTGCCAGCAGCGGCAGGGTCTTGTGGCGCGGCGAAGACATTGCGCGCAAACCCGACGCGCTACGTGCGGAACTGGGCTATCTGCCGCAGGACTTTGGGGTGTACGACGCATTGTCGGCACGCGAATTCCTGGCGTTCCTATCGGCGGTCAAGGGTTTGCCTGCACGGGTGGTCGCGGCGCGGGTGGAGGAATGCCTGCAGATGGTGGGACTCGCGGATGTTGCCGATCGCCGCCTCGGCGGATTTTCCGGCGGTATGCGCCAGCGCGTCGGTATCGCTCAGGCGCTACTCAATGATCCGAAGTTATTGATCGTCGATGAGCCAACCGTCGGCTTGGATCCGGAAGAACGCCAGCGCTTCCGCCACTTGCTTGCGGAGTTGGCCGGCGAGCGCGTGGTGATCCTGTCCACCCACATCGTGTCGGATATCGAAGCCAGCGCAGGCCAGCTCGCGGTCCTCGTGGCGGGGCGGTTGCACTTCCACGGCACGCCGGAAGCCTTGTTGGCGGCGGCAGATGGGCATGTGTGGCAGTGGACGATTGCCCCGGAGCAACTGGCGCAGGTGCGTGTGCAATACCGGATCAGCCGCGCACAACGGCGTGCGCACGGCGTTGAGGTGCGGGTGGTCGGCGACCAATCGCCATCCGCCGATGCAGTAGCCGTCGCGCCCGATCTGGAAGATGCCTACCTATGCCTGTTGCAGCGGGTTGGAGCCGCGGCATGAGCGTGATGCGCGCAGGCACGGCATTGCTGCACGCGGACTTGCGGCAACGGATGCGTACGCCACGCTTCTGGTTGTTGGTAGCGGGGCTTGCCGCGCTCATGTGGTGGTGCTTCCCACCGGCATCGGCGGACTTCCTTACAGTTTCGGTGGGCGACAACATGCGCGGGCGCTACTCCAGTGCATGGATCGGCATGGTGGTCGCCCTGATGTACAGCGCAAGCCTGTCGCTGGCCGGCTTCTATCTGGTCCGCGGCACGGTCACCCGTGACCTGGACACGAAGGTCTGGCAATTGCTGGTGGTGACCAACATGAGCCGAGGCGCCTATCTGCTGTCGAAATGGCTGAGCCACCTGGCCGTGTTCGTGGTACTGATGTCCGCAGGCCTCGCGGTTGGCCTGGTCGCGCAGTACGTGCGGGCGGAAGACCTGCATCTGGATCTCATAGAACTGATCAAGCCCGTCATCGTGCTGACGCTGCCATCGCTTGCGGTGACTGCGGCGTTGGCGGTGTGGTGCGACATGGTCCCGTGGCTACGCCGCAGTGCCGGCAACGTGCTGTTCTTCGTGCTCTGGGTGGGTATGCTGACGGTGGGCGTCGCCCGGGTTGACGAAGCAGTGGGCGCGACCATGTCATGGCCTGGCGATCCGCACGGACTGGTGGTGGCCGAATACGATCTTTCCCAGCAATGGTCCGGCAACGCACCGGCGAAAAAGCTTGGGCTCAGCGTCGGTTCGCAGGCGTTGGAAGGTAAACCGCCGGTATTGAAGGATTGGACACAATGGAGAGTCACCCATGCGGATTGGCAGGCGCGTGGATTCTGGCTTGCGCTGGGCATCTGCCTGCTGTTGCTTGCGATGCCGCTACTGGATCGCTTTGCGGGTCATGCAAGCAAGCCTGACGCAGCGCGAGGTGGTGGCGCACGCCTGCGTTGGCTGGATGCCATCCTGAGGCCACTGCAACGCAGTGCATTCGGCGCACTGATCGCTGCGGAGTTGCAGTTGGTGCTGCGTGCGCGCCGGGCATGGTGGTGGCTCGCGATGCTGGGAGTCTGGGGCACGCAGGCGTTTGCTCCGGACAAGGCAATGGCTGTTGCCATTATCTTGGGCTGGACCTTGTTCCTTGATGTGTTCGCGCGCCTGATCCTGCGCGAGCACGACACGCGCACATCGGAATTGGTGTTCAGCGCACCCAACATGCAGGGCCGGTTGTTGATCGTGCGCATCCTGGTTGCGGTCGGGCTGGCATGGGCGGTCACATGGGCCGCGTTGCTGCGGCTGGCAATGACGCATCCGCAAGCGGCGTTGGCGACAGTGGTGGCAGGTGCGTCGCTGGCGTTGTGGGGGCTCGCGTGCGGCGCGCTGGTGCGCAATCCACGCCTGTTCGAACTGCTGGGGTTGGCGGCGATGTACCTGGGTCTGCAGGGCGCCGCTGTCTTGAATGTGCTGACCGCGCCTGCGGACACGCTGCGCTGGCATGTGTTGGTGTTGCCGCTGGCTGCGTTGGTGCTATCACTGGGCTGGTACCGGGGGCTGGCTGCACGGCGCTGAACGCATGTGGATTGTTTGAGATACTCCGTCGATGAACAAACTGCTTGTTGCCTTGGGTTGCGTGGTCCTGTCCTTCGCCATGTACACACCCGTGCGTGCGGCGGAGCCGCAAGCGCATGTGCTGCGCACGATCGTGCTGGTGCGACATGGCAATTACGAAGCCGACCCCGCGATCGAAGAGAAGATCGGGCCACACCTGTCCCCGATCGGTGTGGCGCAGGCGCATCTGGCGGGTGCGGTGCTGATGCAGCTGCCGGTGCATTTCGACCATTTGTATGCCAGCCCGATGCAGCGCGCACGTGATACCGCTGCAGTCATTGCAGAAGACTTCCCGGGTCGCGCATTCGAAGTCGTTGACGATATGGCCGAATGCACGCCACCGACGCGTCGAACCGAGATCACCAAGCACGAAAAGCCCGCTGATCTCGCCGCGTGCAAACTACAACTGGATCGCGTGTTCGCGCGCTTCTTCAAGCCGGGAACGTCACGTGATCAGGCCGATATGCTGGTCTGCCATGGCAACGTGATCCGCTATCTGACCAC
>JBDSGA010000268.1:0-9221 GCA_039919235.1 Thermomonas sp.
CGCGAAGGCGCGCACGCGCGAGGATTTGAATTGATGCCATCCGACACGGCGATCCAGCCCATGTTGTGCGGCAGCGATGTGCGCGCATTGGCGATGGCGGCAGCACTGGAAAAAGAGGGTTATTGGGTCGCGCCGATCCGCCCACCGACCGTGCCTGAAGGACAAGCACGCTTGCGCATCACATTGAGTGCAGTGCACACGACAGGTGACGTGGGTGGCTTGCTGGATGCACTCGCGCGTGCGAACGAAGTGGAGGCCACATGAGTGCGTTGCATGTCGAGGTGATCGGCAGTGGTCCGCCGCTGGTGTTGTTGCATGGCTGGGCGATGCATGGTGGCGTGTTCGCGCCATTGGTCGAGCGCTTGCAGGCTACGCGCACGCTACATATCGTCGATCTGCCCGGTCATGGTGGCAGTCGCGATTGCGATGTTTCGCTCACGCTGGAATCGGCCACGCCAGCAATTCTCGAAGCAGTACCGGTCGCGCCTTGGTGTGGCTGGTCGCTGGGTGGATTGATTGCACTCCACGCAGCGAACACGCAACCGCAACGCGTGCCTGCGTTGATGATGTTGTGTGCCACGCCCAAATTCGTGCGCAGCGATGACTGGCCGCAAGGTATGCCGGTTGAGGTGTTCTGCAGTTTCGCCGACGGCCTGCGCGACGATTGGCGCGGCACGCTGGAACGCTTCATCGCGCTGGAGGCGTTCGGTTCCGATCACGCCCGTGACGAATTGCGAACGCTGCAAGATGATCTGTTCGCGCGCGGCGAACCCGCGACGCATGTGCTCGCCGATGGTCTGGCTTTGCTGGAGAACAGTGATCTGCGAGGGTCGTTGGCGACACTAGGCGTGCCAAGCCTGTGGCTTTCCGGACGCCGCGACCGGCTGGTCGATCCGCGGGCGATGCAGCAGGCAGCAAGCGCTACCACAAACGCACGCCATGCCCAGGTTGAACATGCAGGGCATGCACCTTTCCTGACCCATGCAGACGTTGTGGTGCGCCATCTACTCGACTTCCTCGAAGACGTACACGCATGAAGTCACCGCTGTTTGATTCACGCCAGGTACGGCGCGCATTCTCGCGCTCTGCGGACAGTTATGCGGCGGCGGCACAGCTGCAACATCACGTCGAAGCGCGTTTGCTGGAATCGCTGGATTATCTGGATGATCCGGCGCTCAAGCGCGCACCGCCGCAACGCGTGCTCGATCTCGGTTGCGGTACCGGCAGCGCGGCGATGGCGATTCAGAAACGCTGGCCGAAAGCACAGGTGCTGGCGATGGATATCGCCTTGCCGATGCTGCAGCAGGCGCGTCGTGAGCCGTCGCGTTGGAATCCCTTCGTGCGCACGCCGCAGGTGGTGTGCGCCGATGCGCGCGCGCTGCCGCTGGCGGAGGGGTCGGTCGACGTGTTGTTTTCCAATCTGTGCCTGCAATGGGTCGATGATCTCGATGCGGTATTGGCAGGTTTACGCCGCGTGCTCAAGCCGGGAGGTCTGTTGCTGGTGTCGACATTCGGTCCGGAAACGCTCTGGGAACTGCGCGATGCATTCGCGCACGCCGATGACAGGCCGCATGTCAGCCCGTTCGGCGACATCGCCGGCTTTGGTGATGCGTTGGTGCGCGCGAGCTTCCACCAGCCGGTGATAGAGCGCGACGTGGACATGACGCAGTACCCGGATCTACCATCGCTGATGCGTGAGCTGCGCGCCATCGGTGCCACCAACGCCCTGCATTCCCGGCGGCAGACGTTGACCGGACGGGCGCGCTTCAGCGCCGCATCGAACGCTTATGACGGCATGCGCGATGAAAATGGATTGTTGCCGGCGACCTGGGAAATCATCAGCGCGATGGCATGGGCACCCGAGGCCGGCACGCCGATCCGCGAGGGTGGTGTCGATCTCGCCGCCGTGCCGATCTCCCGTATTCCGATCCGGCGCCGCGGATGACGCCACGCCGGCGCGCATTGCTTGCGGTCGCAATCGCGTTGTTGTCGGCGCTGTTCTTTACCGTGACCTATGTGTTCAATCGCGCGGCCTCACTCGACGGCGGGCATTGGGCGTGGACGGCGTCACTGCGCTACCTGCTGACCTTGCCGATGTTGTTGGTGATCATCCGCTGGCAGGGCGGCTTCATGCCGGTGTGGCGTGCACTGCGCGCCGCGCCGGGCGCGTGGCTGTTGTGGAGCGGGATCGGCTTCGTGCTGTTCTACATCCTGCTCAGCTATGCCGCGACCAGCGGTCCCTCGTGGCTGGTGGCCGGTACCTTCCAGGTCACGGTGGTCGCGGGCATGTTGTGCGCGCCGTTGCTCTATCGCGATGCGCGCGCACGGATACCGCGCGCTGCACTGGCGGTCGGCGTGGTAATCCTGGCTGGCGTATTGCTGATGCAGGTGGGTCATGCCGATGGTGCGCTGGACCTCCATGGCTGGATTGCGCTGCTATGCGTGCTGGGCAGTGCGTTCCTGTATCCATTGGGAAATCGTGGCTTGTTGCTGCACCTGGAACGCACGGGCATTGAATTGAATGCAACCCAGCGCGTGCTCGGCTTGACCCTGGCCAGCCAGCCGGCGTGGCTGGCACTCGCCGCATGGGCGGCTTGGGAAACCGGATCGCCATCGCCAGGGCAGGTGTGGCTGGCGGCCGGGGTGGCGTTGAGCGCGGGTGTGGTTGCCACGATCCTGTTTTTCCAGGCGACCGGCATGGTTCGGGACAATCCGACAGCGCTAGGTGCGGCGGAAGCCATGCAAGCTGCCGAGATTCTGTTCGCGGTGTTGCTGGGGGCCCTGTTTCTGGGCGAAGCGTGGCCGCGTGGACAGGCACTTGCCGGCGCTGGCCTGGTGATCTTCGGCATCGGCATGTTTGCCTGGGTCGTGGCGCACAATTTGCGCGACCGCGGTGACGAGCAGCATGTGCGCGCCTTGCGCAGTGACCGCGGCGGCTAGCCCGCCAGCGCGAATAATTGCGGCAACGCGTCCAGGTCTACATTGCCGCCGGACAGGATCAGACCAACTTTCCGGCCTTCGAACAACGCGGGGTTCGCCAGCACTGCGGCGAGGACCGTGGCCGATGATGGTTCGACCAGTTGTTTACCGCGCGACCACAGCAAGCGCATCGCGGCGATGGTCTGCGCGTCATCGACGGTTAGCACGCGAGTGTTGCCACTGCGCAGGATCTCGAAGTTGATCGCGCCCATGCCGGCGCGCAGGCCGTCGCAGATCGTGTTCGGGACCATGTCGTGGTCCAGCGTTCCGCTTGCAAATGAACGTGCTGCATCATCCGCACCCGCGGGTTCGGCGAGGAAGAGTTGGCAGCGTGGGGCCAGCGCTTGCATCGCCAGCGCAGTGCCTGCGGCCAGTCCACCACCACCGACGGGGACCACCAGCGCATCAAGGTCGGGGTACGCAGTCAGCAGTTCCAGCGCAGCCGTGCCTTGCCCGGCGATAACCTCGTTCGTGGTGTAAGGATGCACGAGGGTCGCGTTGGTATCAGCCTGCACGCGTGCGCAGGTGGCTTCGCGCGCATTCTGGTTCGGCGCGCATCGGTGCACCATGGCACCGCTGGCTAGGATCGCCTCCAGCTTGCTGCGTACCGCGCCTTCCGGCATCACCACATGGCAGGGAATGCCGCGAAGCCGAGAAGCCAGCGCAAGCGCCGCACCGTGGTTGCCGGACGAGTGGGTGACCACGCCGCGTAGGGCGACGTCTGCATCCAGTGCGAAGACCGCGTTGCATGCACCACGGAACTTGAAGGCGCCAACGCGTTGCAACTGTTCGCATTTGAAATGCAGGCGGGCACGACTCATTGCATCCAGCGATCTTGACGTAGCGACCGGCGTCAGCCGGGCATGGGCAGCGATGCGGGCAGCAGCAGCCAGGACATCAAAGAAACAGGGCTGGACGTCATTGGCAGCATTCATGCGGCATGCTAACGCAGCGGCCGGCAGCTGAATAATTCAGGTGTTGGTTGTCGGCAGCCCGAAGGATTAAGCACGCATTCAATGCCATGGGACGATGCTGCCTTCGTGAAAGGCAAACGCCAAGGGGAATTCGCCATGCTTCGCAAATTACTTCTTCCGATCCTCGTGACCGCAGCGATTTCCGGCTGCGCGACGGATTACAACTATCGCGGCGGCAATGGGGATTACTACTACGGCCAGCCGCGCGTGGAATATCGCACTCAAGGCTCGAGCGGCTATTACGGTAATTTCGGGTATGGCTACGGCGGCAATTATTACTATGACCGCTTCGGGCGCGTGGTATATGGCGCCCCTGGCGGGTATTACGGCTATCCCTACTACGGCGGTAATGGGTGGTATCGGCCGCGCCCGCACCGTGGTCATGGTGATCGTGACGATCACGATACGGACGACGGCCCTGGCGATCACCAGAATCGTCCACCCCCGTGGCGCGACTTGGGTGGGCTGCAAGACCGCGATGAAAATGGTGACGGCGCCCCCGGCCAACGTCAGAGACCGATGCGTCCTGGACGACCCACGACTTCCTCTGATGCGCTCATCCGCACTCAGCGCACCGAGCGCAGTCCACCAGTCATCCGTGAACGCAATGAATCGTCTTCGCGGATGGGCGGCTTCATCGAGGGCGCGACACGCTCACGCGACAAGCGAAATCCGACCCCACAGGATTAGCGTGACGTTCATCACGAAGACAGGCGCCACTCGTCGGAGTAGCCCTGACCCTACGTGTCAGTCTGCGACACGAACAAGGTAAGCTTTCTTTGCCGGCGACCTGTGGGGACCTCCGGATCCCCCCTGTTCCGTTACCCTGCAGTCGCCGGCACCTCTTTCACCAGCCCATTCGCGCGCTGGATATCCCCGAAACATCGGCAAAAATCCCGAAAGCACGTCATGCAAAAAAAAGGGGCCGATTGTCCCCCGACAGTCGGCCCCCGTAGCGTCCTCGTCGTGCGCAGAACCAGCCCCTGTTCCAATGCTGGTTATCGCTTGTGGCGGGCCACGCCGAGTGCTGACAGGGATATAGCAGGAACCATGCCAAGTCTTCTGAAATGCGCATTTCGCGGGCGTCTTAGTCTGTGCGGGCCTACAATCCTCAACTCATGAATAATGGCTTTTACAGCTTCGACGTCATCGTGATCGGCGGCGGACACGCCGGTACCGAGGCCGCGCTTGCGTCTGCACGCGCAGGCGCGCGCACCTTGCTGTTGAGCCACAACATCGAAACCGTGGGCGCGATGAGCTGCAACCCGGCGATCGGCGGCATTGGCAAGGGCCATCTAGTGCGCGAGATCGATGCGCTTGGCGGCGTGATGGCCAAGGCCGCTGATGCGGCCGGCATCCAGTGGCGCACGCTCAATGCAAGCAAAGGACCCGCAGTGCGCGCGACGCGCTGCCAGGCGGACCGCAACCTGTATCGCAGCTTCATCCGTCGTGCGGTGGAATCGCAGCCGAACCTCACCGTGTTCCAGGCGGCGGTGGACGATTTGCTGATCGAAAACGACGCCGTGCGCGGCGTGCTGACCAATACCGGTTTGCGCTTCCACGCGCCAGCTATTGTATTGACCGCTGGCACTTTTTTAGCCGGCAAGATCCATATCGGCGAAACCCAGTACGCCGCCGGGCGCATGGGCGATCCGCCCGCGACCACGCTGGCCGCAAGATTGCGCGAACGTCCGTTCGTGGTCGACCGCCTGAAGACCGGCACGCCGCCACGCATTGATGGCCGCAGCCTGGACTATGGCGTGATGGTGGAACAGCCGGGCGATGATCCGCGCCCGGTGTTCTCGTTCATGGGCAGCACCGACGATCATCCGGCGCAGGTGAGTTGCTGGATCACGCATACCTGCGAACGCACGCACCAGATCATTCGTGATTCGCTGCATCGCAGCCCGTTGTTTTCGGGCCAGATCGAAGGTGTTGGCCCGCGTTATTGCCCGTCGATCGAGGACAAGGTGGTGCGTTTCGCCGACAAGGCCAGCCACCAGATCTTCGTCGAGCCCGAAGGTCTCGACATCACCGAGATCTATCCGAACGGGATCAGCACCTCGCTGCCATTCGATGTGCAGCTGGACTTGGTGCGCAGCATTGCTGGTTTCGAGCAGGCGCATATCACCCGCCCGGGCTACGCGATCGAGTACGACTATTTCGATCCACGCGGACTCAAGGCGTCACTGGAAACCAAGGCGATTTCAGGACTGTTTTTCGCTGGCCAGATCAACGGCACCACCGGTTACGAAGAAGCGGCGGCGCAGGGTTTGCTGGCGGGCGTGAATGCCGCGCGGCTGGTGCAAGACAAACCCGCATGGACCTTGCGTCGCGACCAGGCGTATATCGGCGTATTGGTCGACGACTTGATCACCCAAGGCACGATTGAACCCTATCGCATGTTCACCAGCCGCGCCGAATACCGGCTGCAGCTGCGCGAAGACAATGCCGATGCACGCTTGACCACGATCGGCCGCGAGTTGGGGCTGGTCGATGAGGTGCGTTGGCGCCGCTTCGATGCCAAGCGTGAAGCCGTGGAAACCGAAACCGCCCGCTTGTCCGCGTTGTGGGCGTCGCCCAACAATGCGCTGGGCGCTGCGGTGGCGCGGCATATCGGTGTTGAAGTCAGCCGAGAAACCAACGTGCTGGATTTGCTGCGCCGGCCGGAACTGGACTACGCGACGCTGACCCGGGTGCCGGAACTGGGGCCGCCGGTAAGCGATGCGAAGGTCGCCGAACAGGTCGAGATCGAGACCAAGTATTCGGGCTATCTCGCGCGCCAACGCGAAGAAATCTCGCGCCAGCAACGCCACGAAACGACAAGTATTCCCGCGGTGTTCGCGTATGCCGCAGTCGATGGACTGTCGGCGGAAGTGCGGCAAAAGCTCGAACGCGTGCGTCCGCAAACCATCGGCCAGGCGCAACGCATACCGGGTATGACGCCGGCGGCGATTTCACTGTTGTTGGTACACCTGGAACGCCAACGCCGCGAACGCGCGGCTTGACTTGAGACGGAGAATGCCTTGAAAACCACGCATGCCTGCTGGATTGGTGTCGCCGTGCTTGCACTGGTCGCCTGTAAACCCGCGGGGACCGACAAACCCGCGGTGCCTGCTGCGAATGGCGATTACCAGCATGAAGTCTGGGTGCTGCCGGCCGCCGCAGGCTCGTCTTCGCCTGACCTCAGCATTGCGCCAGATGGACGCCTGCTGCTGAGCTGGATCAATAGGCTGCAAGGCCGTCGCAACGTGTTGCAGTTCGGCTCGTACACTAGCGTGGGTGGTTGGCAGAGCCAGCCGCGCACGGTCGCGATTGGTGATTCACTGTTGGTCAACTGGGCCGACACACCGCACATCCGCGGCACGCCGGACGGTGCACTGTGGATGCAATGGTTGCAGGCCGATGCGGCCAGCCCCATGGCCTACGACACGGTGCTGGCGCGTTCGCGCGATGGCGGCATGAGCTGGACCCAGATCACCCGCGTCAACAACGATGGAAAGGCAGCCGAACATGGCTTCGCCGCGCTGTGGCCCGAAGGCCAGGACAGCATCGGCATCGCATGGCTGGACGGGCGTGCAAAAGAGCCGGCACATGACGAAGCGCATGAAGCGGCGGGTTCGATGCAATTGCGCACGCTCAGCTTCAACCAGGATCTCGAGCGCGGCGCCGATGTCGAACTGGATGGCAAGACCTGCGACTGTTGCCAGACCGACGCCGCGCTGACCACGAAAGGGCCGTTGGTCGTCTATCGCGACCGCAGCGACGACGAAATTCGCGACATCGCCGTCGTGCGCCGCAACGCCGGGAAATGGGGCGCGCCGGTTAGCGTGCATGCCGATGGCTGGAAGATCGCGGGTTGTCCCGTCAATGGCCCAGCGATTGCAGCCAACGGCAATGATGCGGTGGTCGGTTGGTATAGCGAAGCCGGCGACACGCCCTCGCTGCGTTTGGCGCGCACCACGAATGCTGGTGATAGTTTCGCGGCGCCGGTGCTGGTCGATTCGGGCAAGCAAGTACTGGGTCGGGTGGACGTGGCGGTCGATGCGAAGCAGGCATGGGTGAGTTGGCTGCGTGAAACCAACGGCGTGCAGACGCTGATGCTGGCGCGTTACACGCCCGAGCTGTCGCGCGAATTGCAGCGCATGGAAGTCGCCACGCTCAAAGGCCGTGGCCACGCGACCGGCAGCCCGAAGCTGGCCGTCGACAGCACCGCCGCGTGGATGGTCTGGACGGATGTCATCGATGGCGTCGCGCATCTGCAGGGTGCGCGGGTCACACGCTAGACCGCCGCTATTTTTCCTTGCGGTAATTGATCGACGCACGGTTTTCGACCGTGCTGGATTCGACCTGGATGTCGAAGCCCTTGCGCAGCAGATATTTCAGGGTCAACACCTGCCCGGTGCCAAGCAGTGACACGCCGTAGCCGACATACAATTTCGGCGACAGATATTTGCCGATGCTGAGGACGTCACCACCGAGCGCGCGTGAATTGTTGACGCCGGCATCGTCCAAGCCAATCTTCGTTCCCAATTGCGATGCCAGCAGTCCGGTGCCTGCAGACAACGCCGACTTGGCAGCCCCGACCTGGCGCGCTTCGTCGCCACTGAGGCTGGTGAGTGGCCGGCCAAGTGTCAGGTAAGACAGCGCTTCGGTCTCGCTCTTGGCCGGATTGGAATACACCGAGGCACGCGGGTCTGTTGCACTGCCTTCGACACGGATGCCGGCGGTCACATCGCCGACCACGCGCTCGGCGCGAATATCCAGGCGCGGGTCACCGACCAGGTTGTTGGCCCAGAGCAGGCGCCCGCGGGTGATTTGCAGGCGCTGACCGTACGCGGTGTAGCGCCCGCCGACGTCCAACGCACCGGTGGCACGCATCTCGCGGCCGGGTGGCGCGCGCACGTGCAGGCTGCCGCCCAGCGTGCCGGTCAGGCCGAAGCCCTTCAGATGCACGGCATCGCCCATGACCAGATCGAGATCGATGTCGATCGCACTGGGCGTGTTGCGGTTGGAATCCACCGGATCCAGCACCACGACATCGGGCGATGTCGACACGCCTTGATCGAGGCGTTCCAGGTTGATGTCCGCTTCGGATACGGTGACCTTGCCGGTGACCTGCAGCGGTGCACCGGCGGCATAGCGCACGGTGATGTCGGGTGCGGCCACAGCGCGCAGCTGGCGGGTTTCAGCAATCAGCACATCCTTGCCGCGAAGGTTCAGAACCAGCGGCGTTGTTTGGTCGCGCCAGCCCAAGGTGCCATCGAC
>JBDSGA010000269.1:0-8836 GCA_039919235.1 Thermomonas sp.
GAGCAGGCCGATCGCATCGCCCAGGATGGCCGCCGACTCACGCAGCAACGGATCGGTGACTTTTTTTGCGGCCATGTCACGCGCCGCGTCCTGCGCCACGTTGCGCTCGCTCTCCTGCAGGCCGTCATCGGAACGCGGCTGCAACAGTGGATCCAGCGCGATGCCCAATTTCACGCGCTGTTCGGCGCGCGCCTTGCGCTTGGCATCGAACTCGTCTCGCTCGGTGCGCCGCGCCACTTCGTTGAGCGATACCGACTTCTTCGCCTGCTGCTCACGGAACGTTGCCACGTCTTCTGACCACCATTTGAACTCGATGTCCTTGGTCACGCGCGCATCGTGGCGCGAATCCAGGGCTCCCAACAGCGATGCGAAATTCCCGTACTGCACGTGCCGCGATGCCGCGATCCGTGTCCACGGCAGCGCATTATCGTATTTGCTCTCACCGTATTCGCTGGCATCCACGCTGCTCGGGAAGGCCACGTCGGGTACAACGCCCTTGTTCTGCGTGCTGCTGCCACCCGGCCGGAAGAACTGCGCGATGGTCAGTTTGACTTGGCCGAAGCGCGGTTTTTCGTTGGCCGGCCAGCGATCCAGGTCGACCATGTTCTGCACCGTGCCCTTGCCGAAGGTCGTCTCGCCGATGACCAGGCCGCGCCCATAGTCCTGGATCGCACCAGCCACGATCTCCGAGGCGGACGCCGAACCGCGGTTGACCAGTACCGCTAGCGGACCGCTCCAAGCCACGCCAGCCTTGCTATCTTCTTCGACACTGACCCGCCCGCTGGATTCGCGGACCTGTACCACCGGCCCTTGGTCGATGAACAGCCCGGTCAATTCGATGGCTTCGCTCAGCGAGCCACCACCATTGCCGCGCAGGTCGAGCACGACCCCGTCCATCTTTTGCGTGCGGAACTGCGCCAGCAGGCGGGCGATGTCACGGGTGGCGGAGGCATAGGTCTCATCGCCACGGCGGCGTGCATCGAAGTCCTGATAGAAACCCGGCAGCTTGATCACGCCGATCTGGCGCGCAGGCTGGCCGGCGGCGGCGGGAACGGTGATGATTTCCGCCTTGGCCGCCTGGTCTTCCAGGCGCACCTTGGCGCGGGTCAGCAGCAGGCGTTCCGGCTTGCTGTCCAGTGGCGCCTCGGCGGCAATGATGTCCAGCCGCACCTGGCTCGCGGCAGCGCCGCGAATCAGTTGCACGGCGTCATCAATGCGCAAGCCGACGATGTCCTTCATCTCGCCTGATTTGCCCTGGCCGACTGCAGTGATGCGGTCGCCGGGTTTGAGCGCACTGCGCGACGCCGGACCACCCGGCACGATCTCGCGGATCAGCACCACGTCGTCCTGCTTCTGCAGGACAGCGCCGATGCCTTCCAGCGAGTTGGACATGGTCAGGTTGAAATTTTCCGCGCTGCGCGGATTCATGTAGTCGGTGTGTGGATCGATCGCACTGGCGTAAGCATTCATGAAGCTCTGGAAGACATCGTCGCCCTTGAGCTCCGACACACTGTCGAGCACGGTGGCATAACGCTTGTCTAGCGTCTGGCGGATTTCGTCGGGCTTCTTGCCGGCCAGCTTGAGGCGCAACCAGTCATTTTTCACCGATTGCCGCCACAGCGTGTCCAGCTCTGCATTGCTGGCCGCCCATGGCGCGTCTTCGCGATCGTATTGGTACTGCTCATTGCTGGTGAAATCGAAATTTCCCTTGAGCAATCCCCGCGCCTGCGAAAGTCGATCACTCATCCGCTGACGGTACACCGCGAAAATCGCCCATGCGGGCGCCACGTCACCGCTCTTGATCGCATCGTCCAGGCGCGTCTTGTACTGGTCGAAACTGGCAACATCCTGCGCGGTGAAGAACACCTTGCCGGGATCCAGTGCGTCCAGATAGCGTTTGAGGATGTCCTGCGAAAGCGCATCGTCCAGCGCGCGCGGGCGGTAGGCGTAGCGACTGTCGGACAGCAACCCGTAGACCAGGCGCGAGGTCGTAGCCTGGTCGGCGGTCGGTGCTGCCAACATCGCGCCATTGTCGGCGCGGGCCAGCAAGGCGAGCGGCGCGACCAGGGCCAAACCGAGGGAGATTGCCAGCAGGGTACGAATGGGCTTCATGTGATGTCCGCGGCGTGGGGAGCCGTAATGTCAGGATGGGTCAATCTGGGACTGCGCAACAGTGCCGGAAGTTCGTCTTTGTACGTGGCATCACTGCACTGGTATTCACTCTAACGTTCCCATGTGCAGGGATGTGAATAGATGCCGTGTGACGAATTCAGATGAATCCAGGCGGCGAGACCGACGGGTGATTCGCGAAGCGGCATTTCGAGCCGCGTAGCGAACGCCCGTCGGTAGGCGCCGCCGGCACGGCCCCGCGCAAGCATTGACTAGACGACGCCAGCAGCCTGCTGGTCGGCGTGATACGAGCTGCGCACCATCGGGCCGGAAGCCACGTGCGAAAAGCCCAGTGCCATGCCGAAGTCTTCCAGCGCCTTGAATTCCTCGGGTGTCCAATAGCGCAACACGGGATGGTGGTGCGTGCTCGGTTGCAGGTACTGGCCAATCGTGACCATTTCGACATCGTGGGCGCGCAGGTCGCGCAGGGTCTCCTGCACCTGCTCCATGGTTTCGCCCAGGCCGAGCATGATCCCGGACTTGGTCGGGATTCCCGGGTGTTGCGCCTTGAACCTCGAAAGCAGCGTCAGTGACCATTGATAGTCGGCACCCGGGCGCACATTGCGGTAGAGGTCGGGCACGGTTTCGATGTTGTGGTTGAACACATCCGGTGGCGATACGGCGAGGATCTCCAGCGCACGCTCCATGCGTCCCTTGCCACGGAAATCGGGCGTCAGGATTTCGATGCGGATGCCGGGCGATGCCGCGCGGGTTTCGCGGATGCAGTCGACGAAGTGCTGGGCACCGCCGTCGCGCAGGTCATCGCGATCCACGCTGGTGATCACCACGTATTTCAGGCCCATGTCGGCGACGGTGTGCGCCAAACGCTCTGGCTCGCCGGCATCGGCGGGCTTCGGCCGGCCGTGGGCGACATCGCAAAACGAACAGCGGCGCGTGCACACGTCGCCGAGGATCATGAACGTCGCGGTGCCGTGGCTGAAGCACTCGTGGATATTCGGGCAGCTGGCGTCCTCGCACACGGTGACCAGGCGGTTCTCGCGCAGCTTGGCCTTGAGGTTGGCGACCGCATTGCCGGAAGGAATCCTCACGCGGATCCACGACGGCTTGCGCAGCAAGGGTGTTTCGACGAATTCAACCGGGGAACGTCCGATCTTGTCGCCAGCCACCTGGCGTGCGCCTGGTTGCAACGAAGCGGGCGCATCAGCGACAACCGCCAAAGGAATGCTGCGTGGTGAACTGGTCATCCGCACATTATCGCGCAGATGCGCGACTCAGGCGGCGCTGAGCTGCGGCGGCAGGCTGGCGGTGGCAGCAAAATCGAGGCCGAAACTGGCGGCCAGATGTTGAACCAGCACAGGTTTGATGGCATCCATCGAAGACGGGCCGCCCAAGTCGGCCATGGCGACGACATCCAGCCCTTGGTAACCGCACGGGTTGATGCGCAGGAACGGTTCCGTGCTCATCGCGATGTTGAAGGCCAGCCCGTGGAACGTGCAGCCGCGACGCACGCGGATACCGAGGGCCGCGACCTTGGCGTCGTTGACGTAAACACCGGGCGCGCCAGTGCGGCGCATGCCGACGATGTTCCATTCACCAAGCGTGTCGATGATCGCCTGCTCGATCCTGCAAACGTAATCACGCACGCCGATCTTCAACCGGCGCAGGTCCAGCAAAGGATAGGCCACGATCTGGCCGGGCCCGTGATAGGTCACTTGGCCGCCGCGATCCACATGGATCACCGGGATATCGCCCGGCGTCAAGACGTGCTCGGGCTTGCCGGCCTGGCCGAGGGTGAACACGGGTTCGTGCTCGACCAGCCAGAGTTCATCCGGTGTGTCGGCATCGCGGGCGTCAGTGAAACGCTGCATCGCGCGCCACACCGGTTCATATGGTTGCCGACCGAGATCGCGGACGACCGCTTGGGTCAGATCGTCCACTTCACGTCGGGATGTTCACGCAAGGCAACGTGGGCGCGGTCGTAGGCCTCGCGGCTTTCGGCGCGAAACGCGATGCGCACCGACACGAACTTGCCGGTCGAGGAATGCTTCCAGTTGACCTGCTCGCTCACCACGTCGACGCCGGCGTCGATCAAGGCTTTCGGCAATGCCTGTTCCAGGTGGCGTTCGGCCTCGCCCATGGCGGAGAGCTCGAATACGCCTGGGAACTGGAAACCATGGTCCGGGTTGTCTGAGTGCATGTTCATCCCAGCAATGATGGGGGCGACGGATGTATGTTCAAACGCCTCGCGCGTGGGGCCCGTCAAGACAAGACGGGGCGACGCATCGTGATCAAACCGACTGCCACCACATCAGCAGCTCATGCCACAGCCGTTTGAAGAAGCCACCTTCGTCGACGCCTTCAAGCGCCACGAGCGGCGATTGCGCCACCAGCTTGCCGTCCAGCATGACCTTGACCATGCCCAGCTTCTGGCCCTTGGCAATCGGCGCCATCAACGACTTTGGCAAGTCCATGGAGGCCTTCAACTGGTCGTATTTGCCGCGCGGAATACTGACCAGCAGTGGCTGCGCCACCCCGACCGCCACGGTGTTGCCAGCACCCTTCCACACCTTCGGCGTGGCCAATGCCTTGTTGGCCGTGTACATCGCATGGGTTTCGTAGAAACGGAAGCCCCAGTTGAGCAGCGCCTGTGAATCCACGGCCCGCTGGTTTTCACTGGTGTCGCCCATCACCACCGTGATCAGGCGCTGGTCGCCACGCTTGGCTGACGCCATCAGGCAGTAGCCGGCACGTGAGGTATGCCCGGTTTTGATCCCGTCCACCGAGGGATCACGCCACAACAGCAGGTTGCGGTTCGGCTGGGTAATCGGGCCGACCGTCAGTTCCTTGATCTTGTTGTAGCTGTATGCCTCGGGAAAGTCGCGTATCAGGGCCTGGCCCAACCTGGCCAGGTCATGCGCCGTAGTCACATGACCATCGGCTGGCAGGCCGTGTGGATTCACGAAATGCGATTGCTTCATGCCGATGCGCTTGGCATACGCATTCATCAGCTGGCCGAACGCGGCTTCGCTGCCGGCGACGTGCTCGGCCAGTGCGATCGCGGCATCGTTGCCGGACTGCACCACCATGCCCTTTTCCATCTCGACCAAGGGTGCGGTCTGGTTGACCGGGAAGCCGCTGTAGCTACCCTCGGTGCCGGCGCCGCCTTCGCGCCAGGCGTGCTCGCTCATCATCACTTGATCGGTGCTCTTGACCTTGCCGGACGCCATTTCCGCGGCAATCACATAGCTGGTCATGACCTTGGTGATGCTGGCCGGCTCCAACTGGACATCGTAGTTCTCGCCCGCCAGCACTTGGCCAGTCGCGTAATCCATCACGATCCAGGCCTTCGACGTGGCCGGTGCCGGCGCGTCCGGAATCGGCAGGTTGTCGCTGAGCGCGGCCGGTTTCGGAACCGGCATGGGCGCGGGGGTCTGGGCGAAGGCAAGGCCGGCGGAGGCCAGAGCAACAACAAGCAGCAAACGCGAACGCATCAACAACACTCCTGAAGTTCGCGCTATCGCGCGATGCAAAATATGGCGAATCATTCTAGTCGGGCCGCCAAGTGAAACCCATTGAAATCGGTAATTGAACCGTCGCGAGCGAAGCTGGATCGGGTGCGCGCGGCGCGCAGGAACCGGAGTTGACACAGTGGTCAATGAGGATTCCGAGCACCGCGCGCGTCCGAGTCCAGCGAGCGCAGCAGGTTCAATCGCGGACGCGCTGCGGCTGGCCAAAACCTAGACCTACCACCCGCGCCGCAAGTTCCGGCGCCGTGGTCGTGGCCACCGGGCCGATCCGCAGGCGCCAGATTTTCTTACCGTTGACATCGGCATCCAACAGGTTCGCGTTGCCGATCGACGCACCCTGCAGCAGCGCCAGCGCGTGCTGCGCATTCAGTGCGTTGGAAAAACTGGCAACCTGCAATACCACGCTGTCAGCCGCGCCTGCGTTGGCGGGCGGAGTAGCGGCCACCAATGCCGCGGCGTTGACCGGCGAAGGTGGCGCGGGCGCAGCAGGCTGCGCGGCGATGTCCATCGGCGCGGCGGTTGCCGTCAATGCCACGGCCGGATCGGGGGTGCCCGGCTTGCCGGTGGCGACCCTGACCCGACGCGATTTCATCCACGCATCGAATTCCTCCGCCTGCATCACCCTTCCGTCCTGGCGCATATCGAAGCGGTAACGGGTATCGATGGCCGACTGGGCGACGGGCGAAGGCTTGGCCGGCCCTACCGCCGCCAATGCCTGAGGCAGCTTGCCGACCAACGTGTCCATCGCCGTGGCTTCCCTTTGCGGCTGTCTGGCGGCCAGGGTCGTCGCCATGTCGGTCGATGTCAGTGCGCGCACTTCGACCCGCGCGGTGCCTTTATCCCGATAGCCCAGCTTCACCGCAGCGGCATAGCTGAGGTCGATCACCCGGCCCGCGTGGAACGGACCACGGTCGTTGACCCGGACGACAATCGACTTGCCGTTATCCAGGTTGGTGACCCGGGCGAAGCTGGGTAGCGGCAGGGTCTTGTGCGCGGCGGTGAAGGCGTACATGTCGTACACCTCCTGGCTGGACGTGCGCCGGCCATGGAATTTCTTGCCGTAATACGAGGCCAGGCCCGTTTCCACGTAGCCTTCCGGGTCGCCCATCACCTGGTAACGCTTGCCAAGCACGCTGTAATCGCCATTGCCGGTGCGCGAGCGCGGTTCGTCGCGCACGTCAGGCTCGGGGATGGCATCGACGTCGGGAATCTCGTCTGGCACCGTGTCGGACACCCCCGGCAAGTACAGCCCGCCGGCGATGTAATTGCCGCGCTTGGACAGGTCTTCGGTCACCGCCGCATACGGCGAGGCCTTGGCTTTGTGCATCGGCGGCGAGGGATTCATTCCTTGCGCCGGCTGCACGATCAATTTCTGGCCGGGCGCCGGGGCTTTGCTCTTCGAAGCGGTGCCAGTGGTGGCGCAGGCGACCAGCGCGAGCGGCAACAAAGCGACAAGAACGCGCCGGATCACCATCATCGTGGGTCCGGTTCGCGCCCGGCGATGGCCTCGCCGAGCTGGTACACCGCCGTCGCGTACAGGCGCGAGGTGTTGTATTTGGTGATCGCCTTGAAGTTGTTATAGATGATCCAGTACTCCGGACCAGCGGCACCATCCAGCGTGATCAAGGTCGCCGGTGCAACTGCATTGGTCGGCGACAGCGCCGGATTGGCCGGGCGATACCCCAGCTTGGCGAGCGAGGCCAGGGTCTGGTCGAGTTCGATCTTGTCGGCGTTGAAATCGGTCGCGCCGGCATCGCGTAGCGCGCGTTGCATCACCGGGGCGCCACGCTGCCAGCCACCCTTCTTGACGAAGTAATTGGCAACCGACGCGAACACATCGTCGAGGTCATTGAACAGGTCGCGCTTGCCGTCGCCATCGCCATCCAGCGCGTAGTTGCGATAGCTCGACGGCATGAACTGGCCATAGCCCATCGCCCCGGCGTAGCTGCCCTTGAGCGTGGCGATGTCGAAGCCCTCGGTTTTGCCGAGTGCAAACAACTGCGCGAGTTCATCGCGAAAGAACGCTTCGCGCTGGTTCTCGCGGGCCAATTTGGTCGGCTCGCTGGTGCGCGGGTAAGCGAAGGCCAGCGTGTACAGCGCATCGATGACCGGGTAACTGCCCTTGTTGCCGCCGTAGCTGGTTTCCACGCCAATAATGGCGGTGATGATTTCCGCCGGCACGCCATACGTCGCCTCGGCGCGCTTGAGCTCGTCGCGATGTTCGGCAAGGAACGCGCGCCCGCCATCGATGCGCTTGGGCTGGATGAAGATCGGCCGGTAGTCCGCCCACGGCTTGGCCTCGGCCGGGCGCGACATCGCAGACACAATACTGTCGCGGATGCTGGCCTTGGCCAGGGTGGCCTCGATGCTGGCTTCCGGGATGCCGTAGCGTTTCGCGGTGCTGCGGATGAACGCCGAGCGCGCCAGGCTGAAGTCGCGGATATGCGGTGCAGGTGCCGGAGATTCCGGCGCAGGCACGGGCATTTGCGGCGGTGGCGGTGCCGACGGCATCGTCGGTGGCGGTGGCACGGCGCAGGCGGCAAGCGCGAGTGCGGCGAGGCAAGGCAGGGTGCGTCGGATCATCGGCCGGAGGTTATCACGCAGCCCCGTTGCATCCATACCCTCCGATTCAGCTTTCCGGGACTGTCAACGATGCACCTGGCGGCGTCCCTTTAGCGCCATCACCACGCCGAACCCCATCAACAGCGTCACTGGCGCGGTCCCGCCATAGCTCAGCAAGGGCATCGGCACGCCTACGACCGGCAGCAGGCCGGAGATCATGCCGCCATTGACCAAGACATAGACGAAAAGGGACATCCCCAAGGTGCCGGCCAACAGGCGCGCATAACCGTCGCGTGATTGCGTTGCGATCCACAGGCAGCGACCGACCACGAACAGGTACAACGCGAGCACCGTGATCACACCGATCCAGCCGAATTCCTCGGACATCACCGAGAAGATGAAGTCGGTGGTGTGTTCGGGCAGGTAGTTCAAGTGCGATTGACTGCCCTGACCCCAGCCCTTGCCAGTCAACCCGCCGGCACCAATGGCGATCTTGGACTGCAGGATGTTCCAGCCCGCGCCCATTGGATCGTTTTCCGGGTTGCGGAAGGTCAGGATGCGGTCTTGTTGGTAGGGCCGCAGGAACGAAAACCAGGTGATCGGCGCGAACATCGCCA
>JBDSGA010000270.1:0-8973 GCA_039919235.1 Thermomonas sp.
AAGGCCTGCACGCGCCGCTCGACGCGACGCACCGGGAAATGCCCTGCGTGTTCGCCACGATGCGCCCGCAGGCTGGTGTCGATCAGTGCCAGGTCCTGCAGTAATTCATCCGCGCGTGCATATCCCGCGTCGTCACCCGCTTGGGTCGCCTGCACGCGCGCGCCCATCAGTGCCAGCAATTCGCGATAGGGCATGTCCGCCTGGCGTGCGCGCGACGTTGGCGCATTGGGCATCAGCACGCGATAACTGGCGATGCGCGCGTCGACGGCAGGAGCGATCCCGACCCGGCCGCGGCTTTGGCTGAGTTCTGCAGAGAGCCGGCGCAAGTCGCGTCGGTAGTTGGCCAGCACCTGCCCGCGCTGCGCCTCCAACGCGGCGACAATGGTGTCCGCGCCGACATTCGGATTGCCGTCCATGTCGCCGCCCACCCAGGTGCCGAAGCGCAACAACGGCGGCAGCACGGGGTGTTCACCGTAGACCGCCTCGATCGCGGCGGCGAAGACTTCATGGAACACCGGCAGTACTCGGTACAACACATCTGCAAGGTAGAAGCCGACATGCGCGCGCTCGTCTGCCACGGTCGGACTGGTCGGCGGGGTTTCCGATGTCTGCCAGGCCGCCGTCAGTGAAAGCAGGATGCGTTCCAGGTCGACGCGCCGCTCCGGCGGCGTATGGCTGCGGTCGATATCCGACACCAGCCGCTCGACGACGTCGCGCTCCTTCTCCAGCAGCACCCGGCGCATGGCTTCGGTTGGATGCGCGGTGAACACCGGCTCGATCGACAGTCGCTGCAGCAGGTCATTGAACGCTTCATAGCCGATGCCTGCATCGCGCAATTCGGTGAGCACTGCTTCCAGCCCACCGGGTTGCGGCGCGCTGCCGCTGCGCTGGTAATCGCGGCGGCGGCGGATCCGGTGCACGCGTTCGGCCAGGTTGGTGGTGCCGAAATAGGCCGCGAAGGCGCGCACCAACGCCTCCGCTTCCGGTAAGGACACCAGCGCCAGCGGCTCGGCCAATGCGTCGGCGTGCGCGCCATCCTCGCGGCGGGCGATCGCGGCGCGGCGCAATGCCTCGACCTGTGCCAGGAAGGCGGGTGACACCTGCTCGGCGATAACTTGCCCGACCATCGCGCCGAGCCGGCGCACGTCATCTCGCAGCAGCGCATCGGTCTCGACGAACTCGACCTCGCGAAGCGTGCCTGCACCGTGCCCGGGCGTGTCTTTGCTCATGCCACAAGGCTACACAAGCAGCGGGCCGGATGCGCTTTCCCGCGTCGGCGAAGACGCGCATGGCGGTGCCGCTGGATGCCGGGCACATCGCGTCGCATGCGCTGGCCGACGTATCCGCCCTTCCGCGTTGCTTTTCGTGTTCATTACGCGAGCACCTCCCATGATTGTCCGGCCAATGCTCTTTTCCGTCCTTGTTGTCGCATTGGCCGCTTGCAGCGCGTCCACCTCGCGACCGGTGGCCGACGCTTCGCGTGCATCGACGGTGCCATTGTTCGAAACCTTCGGCGAGCTGCATCGCGACATCGCCACCCCGGTGCCTGCCGCCCAGCGCTATTTCGACCAGGGCCTGCGCATGGCCTTCGGCTTCAACCACGAAGCCGCCGGACGTGCCTTCGCGGAAGCTTCGCGGCTGGATCCTGCCTGCGCGATGTGCGTCTGGGGCCAGGCACTGGTGCTGGGACCCAATATCAACCTGCCGATGGACCCGGCGTCCGCCAAAGTTGCCACTGCCTTTGCCAGGCGCGCGGCACACCTGGCCTCCAATGCCACGCCCGCAGATCGCGCATTGATACAGGCGCAGTTGACACGCTTCGCTGACCCCGCGCCCGCGGATCGCAAGCCACTGGACAGTGCCTATGCCGACGCGATGGCACGCGTAGTCGCCGCCTTCCCTAGCGATGACGAGGCCGCCACGCTGTATGCGGAATCATTGATGGACCTGTCGCCCTGGTCCTATTGGAAAGCCGATGGCACCCCCACCGAATTCACCCCGCGCATCCTCGCCACACTCGAACGCGTGCTGGCGCGCAACCCGCGCCACATCGGGGCGATGCATTACTACATCCACGCCACCGAAGCTTCACCGACGCCCGAGCGAGCTCTGCCGTACGCCGACGCGCTGGCCGAGCTCGCACCCGGCTCCGGCCATCTGGTGCACATGCCGGCGCACACCTATATCCGCGTGGGCCGCTACCACGACGCCACCCTGACCAACTTCGCCGCGACCAGCGCCGACAAGACCTTCCTCGCCTTCTGCCATGGCAGCAACGGCGTGTATCCCCTTGGCTACGTGCCACACAACTGGCATTTCGCGACCATGAGCGCAGGCCTGACCGGCTCGCGCACGTTGGCATTGCAAGCCGCCAACGAGACCGCACGGCGTGCCGACCGCAGCGTGATGGGCACGCCGGACATGGCCTTCATGCAAATGTTCGTGGTCGCTCCGCTGTTTACCCAGGTTCGCTTCGGCGACTGGAAGGCGATCCTCGAGACATCGGCGCCACCCGCGGACCTGCCGTTTCCGACGGCGATCTGGCACTTCGCACGCGGCATGGCGTACGTGCGCACAAATGCACTGGTCGACGCCGCGCACGAAGCGGCGTCGCTGCATGCCAGCGCCACCGATCCCATCATGGAAACGCTTGCGTTCAGCGCGACTACCCATGGCAGCAGCCTGTTGCGCGTCGCCGACGCGCTCCTGCACGGTGAACTGCTGCGTGCCAAGGGCCAGCGAGCAGATGCACTGGCTTCACTGCGCAAGGCAGTCGCGTCCGAAGACACGCTCGCCTACAACGAGCCCGCTGACTGGCCGTTGCCGACTCGCCATTACCTTGGTGCAGCCCTGCTGGAAACCGGCAATCCGTCTGCCGCAGCCGACGTCTACCTGCAGGACCTCAGAACCTATCCGGACAACGGCTGGTCGCTGTTCGGGCTGGCACTGGCGCAGCAACGCATGGGCCAGGACGATGCTGCGCGTGCCACCCACGAACGCCAGCTGGCCGCCTGGCAGTGGGCGGACGCGCCGCTCACTGCTTCCCGCAATTGACGGCTAGTACGCGTACTCGCGGAATACAGGATCCACGCTGCCGTTCCACGGCCCGTTGAACAAGGCGAGCTTGTGTTCGGCCGGGGTGATGCCAGCGTCGGCGATTTCAAGCAAGGGTTCGATGAAGCTGGACTCATCTGCGCCATTGCTGCTCAACACCGCGCGCCGACGCAAACCGGCATGCGCGATCTTCAATGCCTCGACCGCAAGGTCGCCCAGCGTGCCGTTGCGGAAGGGCGTGCGCAGCGCAAGCCGCGGTACGTCGTCGCGTAGTTGGTTGCGCTCGGCGAGGCTGAAATCCTTGACCAGATCCCACGCAGCGTCCAGCGCGGCAGCGTCATATAGCAGGCCGACCCAGAACGCGGGCAATGCGCACAGCCGGTTCCATGGGCCGCCATCGGCGCCGCGCATTTCCAGGAACTTCTTCATCCGCACTTCCGGGAACGCCGTGGTCATGTGGTCGTTCCAGTCGGTGATCGTCGGCAACTGCCCCGGCAGCACGTCGAGTTCGCCGCGCAGGAACTTGCGGAATGACTTGCCGCTGGCGTCGATGTATTCGCCATCGCGATAGCTGAAATACATCGGCACATCGAGCAGATAATCGACATAGCGCTCATAGCCGAAACCGTCCTCGAACACGAAGTCGAGCATGCCGGTGCGGTCGCGGTCGGTATCGGTCCAGATGTGCGAGCGATAGCTGAGGTAGCCGTTCGGCTGGCCCTCGGTGAACGGCGAATCGGCGAATAGTGCGGTGGCGATCGGCTGCAGCGCCAGCGACACCCGGAACTTCTTCACCATGTCCGCTTCGGAGGCATAGTCGAGGTTGACCTGCACGGTGCAGGTGCGGGTCATCATGTCCAGGCCTAGGCTGCCGACCTTGGGCATATACGACTTCATGATCTGGTAGCGGCCTTTCGGCATCCACGGCATCTCGTCGCGCCGCCACTTGGGCTGGAAGCCCATGCCGAGGAAGCCCAGCTGCAACTCATCGGCAACTGCACGCACTTCGCGCAGATGGGTGCCAACTTCCTTGCAGGTGTCGTGGATGCTGGGCACGGGTGCGCCGGACAGTTCCAACTGGCCCGCCGGTTCCAGCGTCACCGATGCCATGTCCTTGCTCAACGCAATCACCCTGCCATGCTCCTCAACCGGCGCCCAACCGAAATGGACCAACCCCTTGAGCAGCGCCTCGATGCCGCGCTCGCCATCGAACGTCGGCGGTCGCAGGTCATCCAGGCGGAAACCGAATTTCTCGTGCTCGGTGCCGATCCGCCAAGCGTCGACCGGCTTTTCGCCAGACGCCATGACCTCGACCAATTGCCGATAGTCGGTGATCAGGGTGTCGTTGGCGCTGCTGGGTCCGGACATGGGTGGCATCGATGACAGGGTGCCGCAGCATAGCCCGCTGCATGGCGATGCACAGTGCGGTTGCCGGTTTTCAGTGTTCCGCCCAGCGACATTAGGGACGTGCGTTCCCGTGTCGCCGCGTGGTTACAGCTCAAGCCAGCGGGCGACGACCGAACGCAGTTCATCCACGCCTTGCTTGGTCTCACCGGAGAACGTCTGCACGCTCACGCTGTCGCCGAACGGGCCGGAGAGTTCGTTGCGCACGGCCTGCAAAGTCTGCGTTTGCTGGCCGCGACCGAGCTTGTCGGCCTTGGTCAGCAACGCATGCGCAGGCATCTGGCGGCGCATGGCATAGCCCAGCATCTGCAGGTCGTAGTCCCGCAGCGGATGCCGGATGTCCATCACCACGACCAACCCGGCCAAGGCCTGGCGGCTGCCGAAATAGCTGTCCAGGAAGGCCTGCCAATGTGCCTGCAGGTCCTTGGGCACCTTGGCGTAGCCGTAGCCCGGCAGGTCGACCAGGTACTTGCTCTCATGCGGCGGCAGCCCGAAATACACCAACTGCTGGGTCCGCCCCGGCGTCTTCGACACCCGCGCGAGCGCATTGCGCTGGCACAGCGCGTTCAGCGCCGACGACTTGCCGGCATTGGAGCGGCCGGCAAAAGCGACCTCGCGGCCGCCATCAGGCGGCAGCTGGCGATTGGTGTGCGCAGCCAACAGATAGTCAGCGCGATTGAACGGATTGGGGACGGCCATCCGGCTAGGATGCCACGCCGGCGGTTTGACCGCCCCGCGCGCCGCGACGATAATTCGTGGTTGTACGGCCGCGTGCGGTCATTTGTCCATTTGGAGCTGTTGCATGCGTCCTGCCCGCGTTTACGGACTTGCCGGTCTTGCCAGCCTCGCGCTGGCGGCGGTTGCCTATGCCCAGAGCACCCCGGTCGCGGTGCCGGACAACGCACCGGTGCAGGCTGCACCGCTGGATGAAAAGCCCGCCACATGGGGCGATGCGACCGCCGGACAGACCAAGGCCGGTGCCTGCGCAGCGTGCCACGGTCTGGATGGCAACCCGACTGACCCGCAGTATCCGCGCCTCGCCGGGATGCCGGAGCGCTACATCGCCCAGCAGCTGGCCCTGTTCAAGCATGGCGAACGCACCAGCGGCATGGCCGCGATCATGGTGCCGTTCGCGAGCATGTTGAGCGGGCAGGACATGCGCGACGTCGGTGCGTGGTTCTCGTCCCAGCATGCCAGCGCCGGGATTGCCGATGACACCACGATTGCCAGCGGCCCCAACCAGGGCATGAAGTTCTACGAAGTGGGCCAGCGTCTGTACCGCGCCGGCGATCCCGCGCGTGCCATCCCGGCGTGCATGGCGTGTCATGGCCCATCCGGCGCCGGCAATCCCGGCCCGGCCTATCCGGCCGTGCATGGCCAGCAGTCTGCCTACGTCGTGCGTCGCCTCCAGGAATACCGCACCGGCACCGCGACCGAAAAAGACAAGACGAATTTCAACTTGATGGCAAGCGTCGCGAAGTCCCTGACCGACGAGGAAATCCAATCGCTGGGCAGTTACGTGCAAGGGTTGCATGCGCGCGATACCGGCAGCTCACAAGCCAGCGCAGGCCACTGATCGGCGCTTGCTCTATTGAAGCTTGCGCGCTTCATCCTCCGTTCTCCGCTGTCAGGTCAAGCTGAGCCAATGACGACCTGGCTTCTGGCCTTCACATACAAGGCTTCCCCATGCGCAGACTGATGTCCGTCCTGATCCTGATGCTTGCAGCGGCAATGCCTGCGCATGCACAACAGCCAGGCGCCCTGGCGGGATTGGTCGCCGGCAAGCAATACGCGCCCATCGAGGGCGGCAAGCCGTTCCAGCCGCAGGCTCCGGGCAAGATCGAGGTGATCGAGGTCTTCGCCTATTGGTGCCCTCATTGCGCGCACATGGCGCCCAAGTTTGAAGCCTGGAAGGCCACCTTGCCGAAATCAGTGAATGTGTCATTGATGCCGGCGGCATTTTCGCCGGACGACCCGTACATGTTGGGCTTTTTTGCCGCCGATGCCGCCAAGGCCGTGCCGGCCACGCACGCACGCATGTTCGGGGCCATCCACGAAACCGGCGAGTTAGCCAAGAATGCGACGCTGCAACAGGTGGCATCGTTCTATGTTCGCCAGCCCGGCGTCAACGCAAAGGCCTTCAATGCCGCACTCGCCGACAAGGCCAGCATGGGCAGGAAAATGCTGGCCGCACGCGAATTCCAGATGCGCAGCAAGATCCAGGGCACGCCGTCGGTCATCGTGGACGGCCGCTACCTGATTCTTGGCGACAATTACGACCGCCTGCTGGTCAACGCCCGCTCGGTCATCGATGCGATTTCCGCCAGCCGAAAACCGGCTGGCAAGGCGCCGACCCCACCCCGTTCCTGAGACCGGAAACCGTCATGAAAACTCGTTTTGTATTGCTCCTGATCGCCTTGTTGCCGCTGGCTGCCTGCAAGAACGAAACGCCTGCTCCGGTCGGTGAGGCCGATGTAGCTGAGACTGCTGCTCCAGCTGCAACACAATCGAGTGCCGAGGATCCGGCTGATCAAGCCAAGGCCGAAGCCTCAGCGAAAGCTGCGGCGGATGCCGCCGCGAAATCGCCGCCACCCGTCCTTGGCACAGATTACGTCGAAATTCCGAACGGCCAACCCTTTGATACCACCGATGGCCGCATCGAATTGGCCGAGGTCTTCGGGTATGTCTGCCCGGCCTGTGCGGCCGTGCAGCCAACCGTGCGTGCGATGAAGGGAACGTTCCCCGGTGACGTGCACATGGTCTACATCCCGGCTGCATTTGGCTCGATGTGGGACACCTACGCGAAGGCCTACTACACCGCAGACGCAATGGGTCTGGTCGACAAGACGCATGATGCGATGTTCCGCGCCATCCATGTCGACAAGACCCTGAAGGGTGAGCGCGGCATGGACACGCCGGAAGACATCGCCGCCTTCTACCAAACCTACGGCGCCGACCCGAAACAGTTCGTCAGCAGCATGGCCAGCTTCGCCGTAGCCGCCAAGGTCAATCGGGCACGCCAATACGCCATGGCCGCGTTCGGCGATGGCCGCGCCAGCACGCCAACCTTCATCGTCAATGGCAAGTACCGGATCACCAGTCCGACGTTCGACGGCATGTTCCGCTCCATCAACCAGCTGATCGTGGCTGAACGTGCCAAGGCAGCTGCATCCGCGCCGCCAGCGCCCGCCAGCGAGTCATCGCCCCCGGCGCCTGCTGCGCCTTGATGCGAATCTGGCAGCCGGCATGAGCTCACGCCGACTGCGGCTGCTCAGTGCGAATATCCAGGCGGGGTCCAGCACGCGCGGCTATAGCGACTACGTGTCCCGGAGCTGGTCGCACGTGTTGCCTGCGGGCAACAAACGCGGCGCACTGGATACGATCGCCTTGCTTGCAGGCCAGCACGATATCGTCGGTCTGCAGGAAACCGACCCCGGCAGCCTGCGTTCCGGCTTCACCAACCAGACCCATTACCTGGCCGAACGTGGCGGCTTCGCTTACTGGAGCCACCAGCCCAACCGCCGCATGGGCGGCGTGGCGTCCAGCGCCAACGGCCTACTGAGCAAGCTGGAACCGCGCACGGTCGAAGACCATGCATTGCCCGGCCGGGTCAAGGGCCGCGGCGTGCTGTTGGCGAGCTTCGGCGAAAGCGAGCATGCGCTGACCGTCGCGGTCGCCCACCTGTCACTGGGTGCGCAATCGAGGCGTTCGCAGCTGGCCTTCATTGCCGAATTGCTGGCCGGTCATCCGCACGCGGTGCTGATGGGTGACTTCAATTGCGATCCGGACCAACCGGAAATGCAGCAGCTGTACGCCAGGACCCACCTGCAGCCGCCGGTGTCTTGCGTGCTGACGTTCCCGTCTTGGCGCCCGCAACGCGCGATAGACCACATGCTGGTGACGCCTGCGCTGACCGTTGCCGCCATGCAGGCCATGCCTGCCGCTTTTTCCGATCATTTGGCGCTTTCGGTGGAACTCGATGTCCCGGAAGCCGCGCTGCGCTGACAAGCCTGTGTGAAATACGCGCGCTATGTGCGTCAAAATAGTTCAGGAATGCTCGGCTATAGTCGAGTCATGTATATCGTGACTTCTTCGCTGCTTGCCTCTTTGCTGGGCGTGACTTGCCTGGTCAGCGGCAGCGCCATTGCACAAGCGACCTCCGCTTCGAAAACCACGATTGCGATGCCGGATGCCAGCCTGCGCAGCGCGTTCGAGGCGGCGGCGCGCGGTCAGCTGGATGACGCCAGCCACGCCCGTTACACGACCCATCCGCTTGCGGGCTGGCTGGAATACACCGCACTTCGGCAGGACTTCAGCACCTTGCCGATCGAACGTGGCGCCACATTCCTCGCCAAATATCGTGGGCAGCCCGTGGCCGAGGCGTTCCGCAGCGAATGGCTGTCCGCGCTGGCCAAGCGCAACGAGTGGTCGGCATTCCTGAGCAGTTGGTCGGATGGCATCGACGACACCGCCCTGCGCTGCATGCAACTCAATGCACGCATGGCACTGGGCCGG
>JBDSGA010000271.1:0-6000 GCA_039919235.1 Thermomonas sp.
GCGAGAAATCCTTGGTCGATCCCCTTCGAATGCAGGACTGCAACTTGTTGATAGACATCTGTCTTCATCGCGGGAATATCAGACCGACCCCGCCAAAGCTTGCGGCGGCTTCGGCAATCCAGCAAACATCCGCCAGACAATTTCGGACTGCGGAAACAGGACCACCCAAGCCGTGGCCAGTATGCTCAGCAGGTATGTGCGCAGGCCTTGGTTCGCTACATACCACTCTTCCAAGCGGCCCTTGTACGGCATGATCACCGTGTCATAGAAATGTTCCGGATTGGCACTTGCGTGCATCAACTCTTCTTCGTCGCGGAAGACGATCGAACCAATCCCGGACAAGCCTGGCCGCACCTTGACAATTTCGGCTTTCGATGAGGTTGGAAACGCATCAAAACAACGCTGCGTCTGCGGCCGTGGGCCGATCACGCTCATGTCGCCCTTGAAGATATTGAGCAACTGCGGCAGCTCGTTAAGCTTGGTCTTGCGCAGGAATTGCCCGAACGGCAGCACGCGTGGATCGCCCTTCACCGTCACCGTGCCGGTACCGATGCTGGGGCTGTTCTTCAACATGGTGGCGAACTTGTACAAGCCGAACATGCGGCCACCACGGCCAACCCGCTGTTGCACGTAGAACACTTCACCCTCGCCGGTCAGGCGCAAGATCAGCATCACCGGCAGCAACAGCGGGGCGAGCACTAGCAAGCCAAGCCCTGAAAACACGATATCCAGCAATCGTTGCATCGCTTACATCCGCCCGTCGAGATATTTGCCGGTTTCCTTGTGCTGGAACTCCGGGAGCATGTGGTTGAACAGATCCACCAGCTCCGGCTTGTCCCAAGTCGGCTGCGCCCGCAGGCGGTCGATGGTGGACAGAAAATACTCCAGCTTGGTTGCATCGTAGTCCGGCGCATTCTTGATGATGCCGATGTTGTCGAACCGGCCCATGTCCAGCGTTTCCGCGCCCGTGTAGAACTCTTCGAAATCCTTTTCGCCGGTGGTGTCGCTGGAAAAGAAGTACACCGGCCATTGCTTGCGGGCGATCAGCTCACCGGCGCGGTCACGGGCTTCATCTTCGCTGGCGCATTCGAATGGCTCGAAGCCCAGCGCTTGCAGGTAGCGCACCGCGATATCGGAGAACCGGGTCAAGTCCAGCTGTTCGCTGAGCTTGGGGAAGAAAATGTCGCGGTTATCGCCCAGCAAACAGGAACTGAGGCACAGCTCACCGGATTCTTGCGGGGTCACGAAATAGCGCCGAACGTCATTGGGCGCGGAGATCGGCTGGCGCTTGGCGAAGCGCTGGTTAAAGCCGTGCAGCAAGGACCCATCGGAGAATGCCACGTTGGCAAAACGTGCAGTGGAAATCAGCAGGGATTGACTAGCGCGCATCAGGAACATTTCCATGATCCGCTTGCTGGCCCCCATCATATTGACCGGGTTCGCTGCCTTGTCGGTGGACACGCAGAAGTACTTGCGCGCCCCGCCCGCCTTGGCCTGCGCAATCGTGGCAATGGTGTTCAGCACGTTCACCTCGATCAAGCGCATCAGGGTGAACGGGTCCTTCTCGCTACGCACATGCTTGAGCGCGGACAGGTTGAGGACGTAGTCGTAACCCTGCCCCGCGTTCATGAGTGCAGAGAATTCCCGCGACCCGCAGTCGATTGCAAACGTGCGGAAATCGCCGTCGATATAGCCCAGCGTGCTGCGGATATCGCGCACCAGCTCGACCATGTTGTTTTCACTGATATCGACGACATGCAACGCCTTCGGCTTGCGCTTGAAAATCTCGCGCGTCACTGCCTGTCCGATGGAACCGGCGCCGCCGATGACCAGGAAACGACTGGCCGAAACCAAGCCGGATAGTTCCGACTCGTGGCGCTGGATATCGGTGTCAAACAGCGGCGAGGTACGGCCGATGAGGTCGAGTATGTCCATGGTGTCCTTTCGTTGATCAGGCCAGCTGGCCCAGTCCGACTTTCCGGGTATTGTCGGCGATCGCGGCCATCACCCGCTCCACGCGGGAAGAATCGCCGCCCTGCTCCAGAATTTCCCGGCCGGCTTCGGGCAGGCAGGCGAGCACGTTGGCAGCCAGAGATTGCACCCGCTCGAGCACATAGGGCTTGCGATAGCCCGCGACTTTTGCGAAAGCCGCCCAGTCTTCCACGCCGATGCGGTCAATGCGCATCGCCTGGCCGATACGCATGGCGGGCGTGCGGTCCACCAGTGATTCGGGCAGGTAGAGCGTTGGCACCAGGTCATACAGGGGTGCAAGCCACCGCTTCCCGCTCTGGTCGCACAGCAGCGACAGGTTCTTCGCGTGCGCGTCGGCGTTGCCGATCAGCGCGTTGAATACCACCCAGTCCAGCACGCCCTGTACTGCCTTCGGCCCCAGCGCCAGCTTGCGGACCAACGCCGAGCACGCCGCCAGCCCGGGGCCGCCGCTGGCCTCGTATTTAAGCCCGTCCGGATAGCCGAGCGCCTGGCAGAAATCCTCCTGGTGCAGGCGATGCAAGGCACCGTCGGATGCGCGGATGCGGTCGTAACGCTCGATCAGCAGCGCCGGCCGTTCCAGCACATCTACCAGCCGCGCAGGCGCGGCATTCAGGCCGACCTTGCGCGCCAGCGCCAGCCCAAGCGCTTCAGCATCGCGGAGTCCATGGAACCTGCGGCTGTCAGGCTTCAGGATGTGGCTGCTGGCTTCGCCCCTGTGCGGCAGGCGCAGCCGCCCATCGGCTTCCAACACCACCGCCAGTTTGTCCTGCGCACCGGCCAGCGACAGCCGCATTGGCGCCCCGGCCAGCGCCCAGCTGCCTTCACCGCCATCGTCGCCCTGCAGGAAAAGCAGGGTTTCCAGGTCGGTTTCGCCATCGTCAGCGGCGTCCGCCGCCCCCGGCACACGCAGGCTGACCGCACCGGCGCACTCGCCGCCGATGGCGGCAAGCAGGGCGAAGTCGTCATCGGGCGCAATCCGCAGACGCTCGACGATGGCCTGCCGCACCACGCCTTCCGGCAGCAGGTTGCAGAACCAGTTGCGCGCCACCGCGCCCAGCCAGGGCTCCTCGCGGAGCGGCATCGTGACCGAGAGTGCCGGCGCCCCGGATTTCAGGTAGTCGACGCGGTAGGCGAACGTCCAGTCTTCCGGACTGCGCAACGCGCCGAAAATCGCCAAGGTTCCGACGGGCTGCCCGAACAGTTCGACCTCCAACTGCCCGATCATGCCTCCACCTCGGGCAGCAGTAGGCACAGACGCAGGCCCAGCACAGCCAGCACGTCCAGCACCTTGCCCAGTTCCGCACTGGGCTTGCCGCGCTCCAGCTCGCTGATGAAGCGAGGCCCGGTGCCGGCCAGACCAGCCAGATCAGCCTGTGTCAGGCCGTGGGCCATGCGGACCTGGCGCACGGCCAGGCCCAACGCGCCGGCATCGGCGAGCAACGTTGCCTTACCCGTACGGGAATCAGAGAGGTTCAATCAGGCAATCCAGATTACAATATTCCCAAGCGGGAATGTTGCCTTCAGTGGCTAGGCGGTGTCAACGGAATATTCCCGGGCGGGAATATTGGAACTCGAGGAGGACGTGTACGTCCTGCGTTGCTGTCAGAAAAATACCCAAACGGCCAGCCAACAGATCAACGACACGCGACTGCTCAAGGAGCAATTTATGTCGGAGTGGGGGGATTGCCAATGAGGTTCCGCACTCGCGCACGTTCGCGATGCTCGAAGGCATCGACGAACTGATCGAGCTCGCGAGGGCTCATGCCGATTGCCTGCCCAACCTGACGCCATCGGCTGGTCGCCCCTTCCACCTCAGCGAGGATCCGGACGGCGGCATCACGGTCAATCCTGAAATACGCTGCGACCGACATCAAGGCGTCCATCGTTGCCTCGGGACCGGTATCTTCCGATATCCAGGTTTTCAGTTCGCGGGCGCGCTCGGGGAATGGATTGACGTCGAAGGCCGGCGCCAGGATCCATTGCCCTCGCTGGCTGTGCAGGAACCCATGGTTGTGCAGGTGGTCGTCCACATTGGTGATGAGAATGGAGAAGGCGATGCGCCGCCACAGCTCTTCGATGTCGGCCTGGGGTCGCAATCCATGCTGTCGCAGAGCATCGACGATCTCGGTATAGGTGTGTTCGCCGCCATCGCCCGTGTCCACGCCAAGCATGGTCGCCGCCGAGATGTACATCAGGCGGCCGCCGCCGTCCGGTCGATCGAACCGGCGGATCAGGGCGACCGGGCTGCCATCGCTGTCCACCAGCCTGGCCTTGGCGGCATCGATGCCGGCATCCCGCGCCAGTTGTAGCGCCAGCACCTCCCCCTTGGTGACGGCCCGATCGTCCTGCACGCTCGGGAACTTGCCAATGGACAACCTGCCACCTTCGTCGATGACGGTGCATTTCGGGCGCAAGCCGCCCAAGGTGGTGCCTCGACCACGCAGGTAGGCCAGGTCGGCCGCGGTTTCGGTGTGTTGCTCCACCGCTCGTGATGCGGACAGCAACATGCCTAGTTCGATCAGCGGCGGCGTAGTGCGTCTGTCCGGCTCCGATGCCTGCTGGAAGCGTCCGTCTTCATCGCGAAAGCGCAGTGCCCCGACACGGCTGCTGTCATCGACCGCCAACAGGAAGTCCAGGTGGTTCAATGCGCGTGTTTCAACCGCCGCACCGCTCTCACGAGCGCGTTGGCGCTGTTTGGCATGGTCGCGCAGGATGACCTTGCGCCCCCAGCCATCCGGTTCGGTGTCCGCTATCGCGCCGTGGAAGAGCGAACTATCACGGCCTTGCTGGTGGTACTGCATGCCCGCAACCAAGGGCAGCCCTGGTTCGAGCGCGAAGCGCTCGTCATTCCTCAGCCAATCCTGGTGGTATTCGAAGCCCGCGCTGTGACGCGCACCCTGGGCCTCGAATCTGAGCGTGCCGACCTGGGCCGCGGTCTCACCCAGGAACACGTCGAGAACCCGTCTCATAGAGGCTTGGCTTTCTTGGGCCGGACCCGCTGCGGCAGGCGGCTGCTGTCCATCAGCATCCCGGTGTCGTCGTTGCGACTATCAGCGATCTCGGCCAAGGCGTTGGAGAATCCGAGCGTGAACAGGGTCATCGCATAGGCACCCATGGACACACTGGGGTCGCCTTTCTCGACCTTCAGGTAGGTCGCCTTGGAGACGCCGACGCGTTCGACCATCATGTCCACCGTCAGATTGCGCTTGCGCCGGGCGTCCTTGAGATCCTTGCCCAGTTTGGCAAGGGAGCGTCGGAGCCGAGGAGGCAGGATGTCTGCGACGGAAGATCGCATGGCTAAAGTCTCATAAAATGACCCCTAAATGACTTAAGGGATAAATTATTAATCCTTATCCTCTTGAGTGAGGGTCAAGTCAAGTGGTAATCCCCCCACCGTCGCAGCACAGCGCTATCGCAACCGCCCAACCCCCCCGCCGGCACACTCGACGGCAGATTCACCACCCTCGCCTCCAGCCAATGCGAGTTTTCCAGTCCGTCGTGCTGGCAGTCCTTGAACATCTCCAGCCGTGACATCAGCCGCCAGATCGGGCGGGTCATGACACCTTGCGCATTCGTGTATTGCAGGAATTCGTCGCGTTCAGATTCCGAGTCAAGCACGATGGCATTCAGCCACCGATTCGCGACGTAGCCGTCAAGCGGCTGCACGAAGCGAGTGCCGGTATCAGCGAAGAACTCCGCATAGCGTGCGGCCACGGCCGCCTTCGCGGCCAGCATCTCCGGCAGGCGCTCCATCTGCGCGCAACCCAATGCCGCGTTGAGATTCGGCATGCGGTAGTTGAAGCCAATCTCGTCATGCACGAACTCATACGGATGCGGAATCTTGGCGGTGGTGGTCAGGTGCTTGGCACGTTTGGCGATGTCTTCGTCATCGGTCAGGATCATCCCGCCGCCGCCGGTGGTGATGGTCTTGTTGCCATTGAAGCTGAGCGTGGCCAGCTTGCCAAAGGTCCCGGTATGACGGCCATCGACATAACTACCCAGCGATTC
>JBDSGA010000272.1:0-3150 GCA_039919235.1 Thermomonas sp.
AGCAGTTGCTCCAGTTCGGGGCCTTCCTGCCAGGGCCGCACACCGTGCGTGCGCAGGCAATCGCGGACCAGGTCCGGCTGCTCGCGAATCGGCACGCCGATCTTGCGCTGCTCCAACACGTCATGCAGACCCAGCCCGAATTCGGTGCCACGCCAACGCGCCAAGGCGGCAAGCGCGGGATTCGGTGGCGTAACTTCTTCAATCACACCCTCTTCCAACGATGCCTCTTCGACCAGCGTCGGTGCTTCATCGATGGCGGCGTGTTCTTCCTGCAACCCGTGGCTGCCGCGCAACAAGGAACTGAAGCTGTGCCGCCGCACCAGCCGCGCGAACGTCGGCATCGGTCGCACCTGCGCTGGCTCGCGTGGTGTGGCCTGCAATTGATACGACCCTGATCCTGCGGGCCAAGCCTGTTGCCATCCGATACGCTGGCTCACTTCCTGCAAGTTGCCGTTATCGGCAATGGCGGCTTCGGCGCGCACCAGCAACGCATCTAGCGGTGAACGATCCGGATCCTGCAAGCTCGCCTTGGAATTCGCTTTTGCCGGGCGGTCCGTGCGTAACGCGTAGACGTGGCACGCATGCTCGGCGCGGGTCAGCGCGACATACAACAAGCGGAAGCGCTCGTCTTGGTCCTCGCGCGAGGCTTGCTCGAACGCGGCATCATCGTTACGCAATTGGCGGATGCCGCTCGTCGCATCGGTGACAGTGACGAAGCCATGCCCACCGGCTGGCGAATACCCGGCATTGTCCCACATCAACGGTAGCAAAACGACCGGGAATTCAAGCCCCTTGGCAGCATGCAAGGTCATCAGCTGGACGCGTTTTGCATCGGATTCGATGCGCAGTTCGCGGCCCTTGGCGGCATCCTCGCCATCGCTGCCGTCGCCGTCACGCTGCGCCGCCAGCCAAGCCAGTAATTGCGCATGTCCGGGCTGGTGCGATTCCTGATCCTGCAACAATTCACCGAGGTGACGCAGATCGGTCAAGGCACGTTCGCCGTCCTGCGTCGCGACCAAGGTCGGCGCCGCATCGTCGATCAGTGCCTGCACCACGGCCAGCACGCCGGACGAATCCCACAGCGCGTGCAGCGCGACGAAGCGATCCAGGCATTGCTGCCATGTCGTCTCCTGCGCGGGATCGGCCAGCGACCGCAGTGATTGGTAATCCTGTCCACCGATGCGGGTTGCCAATGCCGCGCGTACCAGCCCGGGATCGGACGGCTGCGCCGCGGCGTGCAGCAGCCATTGCAGTTCGCGCGCCCAATCGCTGGCGAACACGCTGCTGCGGCCACCGCCCACGCAAGGCACGCCGCGCGCGCGCAGGCGCATTCGCAACTGGTTGATGTGTTTGTTCTTGGGCAACAGCACCGCGATATCACCGGGTTGCAGCGGCGCGTTCCCGAGCGCATGGCTGCCTGACAGCAATTGCACGATCTGATCCGCGCAGGCATCAAGTGCGGCATCGCGACGCTGCTCCGCTTTCTCTGGCACGTCTTCCAGATAGTGGAATACCAGTGGCCGTGCGAGCGTAACGTCGTCAATCCGATACGGCGTGTCATCGCGACGCGTACTGGCCAGCACATCGCGATATTCGATGGTGTGCATCGGGTCGGCGGACAAATGATGGCCCGCAATATCGAACAGTTCATTGCAGGCTTCGACATAGCCGCGCGACGAGCGATGGTTGGTGTCCAGATGCATCACATCTTCAGGGTCGACATTGGCGGCGGCGCGCAGGTAGGCGTCGATGTCGCCGCCACGGAAGCGGTAGATCGCCTGCTTGGGGTCGCCGATCATCACCAGCCGTCCACGCGGTTCACCCGTGGCATCGCGATAAATGCGGTCAAGGATTTCGTATTGCAGGCGGTCGGTGTCCTGGAATTCGTCGACCAGCGCCACTGGCCATTGCGCATGTAGTTCGTTGGCGAGGGTCGGCGACGCCTGCAACGCTGCATGCACGCGAGTGATCACCGCGTCGAAGCTGAGTTGCCCGCGTGCCTGCAGGCGCGCATCGCGACGTTCGCGCAGCTCTGGTGCGAATTGCGCCAAGCCGCGCGCGCGGAGAATGTCCGGTGCTGACGAGAGCACCTGGGCGGCATGCAGTGCAAACACGAAGACGTCGTCGGCTTGTGCTTCTGCGAGGCGCGTGGGTTTGATCTGGGTTGCAATCACCTTGTCGAGGTCTTCCAATACTTTCTCGGAGAGCTCGGTTGCGGGATCACCCGCATCGATCCAGTCGGCAAGGCCACGCATGCCGCGGATCCAGACGCTCTTGGCTGATTTGAACCAGCTTGCGTCATCCACGTATTCGCGCAGCCGCGTCGCCATCTCGGACTGCAACAAGGAAACGATGTCCGGTGCCGGCGGACACGGCACCTCGACGCCAGGCTTCAATGCGCTGGCTAATGCACCAGTCAATTGCTTCCTGCCGGCATCGAACCACGCTTGCTGCTCAGGCGATAACGCGCCCGGCGCTTGCGCAAGTTGCCGCCACAGATCGTCGGCGAGTTCGCTATCCAGCGCATTCCCGGCGACCAGCTCGACCTGGCCAAAGCCCATGCCGCTGGCGAACGGTTGTTCGCGCAGGATGCGACTGCACAAGGCATGCAAGGTGCCGATGGGTGCCTGGTCGAGCTCCGCCAATGCCAATTGCAGGCGCAGGTGGAAGGCTTCGATCTTGTCGTGATCCGCATTGCCATCGGGCGACAGGCAGCCCTCGCGCAACCACTGCAAGACTTCGTCGTCCTGCAGGTCACGACCCAACAGCTCGTCAGGCGCGTGGCGCCCACGCGCCATGAGTTCCTGCGCACCCTGCAGGCGCTCGCGGATGCGTTGATGCAACTCTTGGGCAGCGGCATCGGTGAACGTGGAGACCACAATTCCGCGCGGCCCAAGCGCGCCGCCGTCGCGCGGCTCCAGCAGCAACCGCAGGTACAACGCTGCAATCGTCCAGGTCTTGCCGGTGCCGGCACTCGCCTCGACCAGGCTGCGCCCACCTGCTGCCAGGTTAAGTGCACGCCAGTCGGACGTGCTCATGCGCTGGCGTCCTGTGGCAGCGGCAACGCGAGCGCACCTTCGATGCGATCGACCACGGCCTGCAATGCGACCTTTTCGGCATCATCGGCAAACGTGATTTCGCCAGCAAGCA
>JBDSGA010000273.1:0-3064 GCA_039919235.1 Thermomonas sp.
TTATCGACATGCAATACCCACGTTGAACGGATGCACGCATGAACCGGTGCAGCACTGTGCTTTCCGTTGTTTTCCGATGCCCGATGACCACCCTGGGAGGGGATTCGTCATGAACATGAAGAAGAAAAGCACGAAGCGCTACAACCGCAGCCTGCTCAGCTGCGCGCTGGCGACATGCATCGTAATTGGCACCGCGCCCGCGTTGGCCCAGTCCGCCAATGCCACCCTACGCGGCAAGGCTCCAGCTGGTGCCCAGGTCACTGCGGTCAATGTCGCCACTGGCCAGACCAGGCAGGTGTCGGTGTCGGCGGACGGAAGTTATGCGCTGGCAGGGTTGCTGCCGGGAACCTACCGCGTAGATGCCGGACCCGGCACCGAGAAGACAGTCACATTGGCCGTTGCGACTTCCGTCAGCCTTGACCTCGTTGGCGCTGCCCCTGCAGCAGGGGATGTAGCTACGCTGGGAACGGTGACGGTGGTTGGTGCTGCGTTGCAGGAGGTCAAGACCTCAGAAGTCGGTACGAATGTCTCGCTGAAGACGATCGACACGATCCCGCAGCTCACCCGCAACTTCCTCGAATTCGCCGACACGGTCCCGGGAATGCAGTTCGAGACGCGGGCAGATGGCACCAGCCAGTTGCGTGGCGGTGCCCAGCAGACCAGCGCGATCAACGTCTACGTGGATGGCGTCGGTCAGAAGAACTATGTGCTGACCGGCGGCGTGACAGGACAGGACCAGAGCCGCGGCAATCCCTTCCCGCAACTTGCGATCGGTGAATACAAGGTCATCACCTCCAACTACAAAGCGGAGTACGACCAAGTCGGCTCCGCCGCCGTGATTGCCGCCACCAAGTCCGGCGGCAACGAGTTCGAAGGTGAGATCTTCGGGCGCTATACCGATACCGGCATGCGTGCGCCAACCGTGTCGGAAACCGGTTCCGGCTCGGGCAAGAAAGAGACGGAGCAGAAGGAATACGGCATCGCGTTCAGTGGGCCTATCATCCGCGACCGCATGCATTTCTTCCTGAGCTATGAAGCCAAGGATTTCCTCACGCCGTCGCAGCCGGTGTCGGCACCGACCCAATGGGCATCCTTCGAGACGTTCTTGCCGAGCGGCGTGCAATCGCAACTCGGGCCGAACACCCAGTCGTTCAAGGAAGACCTGTATTTCGCCAAGTTGACCTGGGACCTGAGTATGGATGACAGGTTGGAGCTGTCGTTCAAGCGCCGCGACGAGGAAGGGCGCGCCGACATCGGCAACCGCACCACGGCATCCGCGTCGAAGATCAATTTCAACACCGAGGACCGCGTTGACCTGCGCTGGGTCCATTACGGTGCCTCGTTCCTCAACGAAGCCCGGGTCACTTACGAAGACGCGCTGTTCAATCCCGCGCCGTACAACATCGGCAACCAGGCGGTGTACACGCGTGGCATCGACCAGGGCCAGGTGCTGATCTTCAGCGAATCCACCAGCAGTCTGGCGATCCAGCGCAAGGGTCAGAAGGGCCCGGCGTTCCAGAACGACATCACGTTCAATGCGTTCGACTGGAACGGGGACCATGTCTTCAAGGCTGGCGTGAAGTACAAATCGGTCGAGCTGACCCAGAGCGAGAACTCAGCGCTCAATCCCTCGTTCCGTTACTCCGTGAATGACGGTTCGCTTGCGGTGACGCCGTTCACGCCGATAGGCACCAATCAGATCCCGTACCAGGTGAACTTCAACGCGCCGTTCGCCGGCGCCTCGCCGATCGTCACCACCAAGAGCAAGCAATTCGGTATTTACATCCAGGACGACTGGGATGTCACCGACAAGCTGCAACTGAACATCGGCGTGCGCTGGGATTACGAAAAAATCCCGTCGTACGTCAACAATGTCACCCCGCCGGAGGTGGTCAACGCCCTGCTCAACGGCCATGACCCTACTGCCCCCGCCGGGCTCACCTATGCGCAGCAACTCGCACGTGGCGGCATCGACATCCGCGACTACATCAGCGATGGCAGCAACCGCAAGCCGGACAAGAACAACTTCGCGCCACGGCTGGGGTTCTCCTATGACGTCAACGGCGACGAGGAACTGATCCTGTTCGGTGGCATCGGCCGCAGCTACGACCGCAACTTGTTCGACTACATGGGTTTGGAGCAGGTCAAGTCGGCACTTTCGGGCTACCAGATCAACTTCGTCGAGGGCACCGGTTGCACGCCAAGTCCGGGCTCCTGCGTGCGTTTTGACCCGAAGTACCTCAACGGCATCGAGAACCTGCAGACCTTGATCAGCTCGAACATCCGCAACGGCGAACTCAACCTGCTGAACAACGACCTGAAGACGCCGTATTCCGACCAGATCTCGCTGGGCCTGCGCGCCACGGTGGGCGAGTGGCAGACATCGGCGGCGCTGGCCAGCATCCACAGCAAGGAAGGCTTCGTCTTCACCTTGGGCAACCGATACCCGAACGGCAAGTTCTACGATGCTCCGTCGTGGAATGCGAATGACATCGCACAGCCCTGGGAACATGGACCGCCGGGCTTCGGTCCGCTGATCCTGGGCAACAACGGCATCGAGACCAAGACCTCGCAGTTGCTGTTGAGTGCCGACAAGCCGTACACGGAGGAATCCGGCTGGGGCGTGACCACGGCCTACACCTTCAGCCACGCCAAGGGCAATCGTGGTGGCGACGAACATTATGCGTTCGACGCCGCGACGATCGATGACTACTCCTACATCTACCTCAGTGCCGCGCCGAAGCATCGTCTGGTCCTGAGCGGCATCTATGACCTGCCGTGGGGCTTCACGCTCTCCGGAAAAGCCACGCTGGCAACCCCGCCGCCGCTGAATTTGACTGCGGATTGGTACAATTACGGCGCATCGCCGCGACCGCCGCTGATCGTGTCGGTCAATCCGCCGCAAACGTTCGGCACCAAGCAGCTCGACCTGTCGTTGTCGAAGGTGTTCAAACTGATCGGCGACACGCGTTTCCAGATCCGCGCCGACGCGATCAACGTGTTAAACAACAAGAACTACAGTTCCTATTCGACTAACTTTGGGTCGGGTGGCACCTATTACCCG
>JBDSGA010000274.1:0-11794 GCA_039919235.1 Thermomonas sp.
CAGCAGCTGCCGGAATGCCGCGTCCGCGTCATCGAAACGTACCAACAGGAAATTGCCCTGTGATGGATAGACACGGCGCACGCCCGGCACCCCCGCCATGGCGTGGGCGACCTTTTCGCGCTCCGCGATGGTCTCGTTCACACGTGTGCGGGTTACGGCAATAGCTTGCTCAGACAATGCATCGCAGCCAATGTCGGCACACGGTTGCGGCATGGGATATGGCGCTTGGCAACGGCGCAGCACATCGATCATTTCGCTTGAACCAATCACGCAACCGATCCGCGCCGCCGCCAGCGCATGCGCTTTGGACAACGTGCGCAATACCGCGATGTTGTCATGTTCGGTGAGCAACGTGATTGCGGAAGACTGGTCGCTGAACTCGGCATACGCTTCATCCACCACCACGATCGCGCGACTCTCCAGGGGCTTCGCGGCATCGGCGATGGCTTGCAACGACAACGCCTGGCCAGACGGATTGCCAGGCGAACACAGGAACAACAGACGCGCGTCGGTTGCGATGACGGCATCGACCATGGCGTCGAGATCGGCATTCAGGCCTACCGGCCCATCCACCAACGGCACCTCGACGACGGCTGTGCCATGCAGGCGCGCGCACACCGAGTACATCCCGAACACCGGTGGCGCGATCACGATACGATCCCGCCCCGGCATGCAGAACGCACGTAGTAGCAGGTCAATGCCTTCATCACTGCCGCGACCCACCAGCAAGCTGCTCGACTGCACCTCATACAAGCGCGCCAACGCATTGCGCAGCATTTCAGGTTGCGGTGACGGGTAGCGGCGCAAGTCTGTGCCGGCAACACCCGCATTCGCCCATGGGGATTCGTTGGCATTGAGCCAAACGTCACCCTGCAACATGTCTGTACGTGCCGAGCGATAGCCAGCGAAATCGCGCAGGTCGCTACGCAGTAGCGCGGAGACCGTGCTCATGCTGCACTCGCCAACAACGCGCGTTGCAGGCGCAGTTCCACTGCATTCGCATGCGCGTGCAACCCCTCGGCATTGGCCAGCGTTACTGCGCACGGACCTGCCTGCGTGATGCCTTCTCGGCTTGCTGTTTGCACCGTGATCGCTTTCTGGAAGCTGGATACACCCAACCCGCTCCACGCACGCGCGGCGCCGCCGGTCGGTAGCACATGATTGCTGCCGCTGCAGTAATCGCCCAGCGCTTCCGGGGTCCAATCGCCCAGGAAAATGCTGCCGGCACTGGTGACGCGATCAACCCAATCGCGCGGCTCGCGCAGCGCCAGGATCAAGTGTTCGGGCGCATACGCATTGCTGATGTCGAACGCGGTTGCGAGATCGGTCACCAGCACGGCGCGCGACGCGGTGAGCGCAATGCGCGCGATGTCCTGACGTGGCAAGAGCAGGAGCTGTTCGTCGACTTGCAACAACACGGCATCCAACAAATTCGCATCATCGGTCAGCAACAGCACCTGCGAATCCGGACCGTGTTCCGCCTGCGACAACAGATCTGCTGCCACGAATGAGGGATCGGCGCCGGCATCAGCGATCACCAGTACTTCCGAGGGACCAGCCGGCATGTCGATGGCCGGGCCACCGAGTTGCTGGCTGACTTGCCGCTTCGCCTCATCGACATAGCCATTGCCGGGCCCGAACAACTTGTCGCAGCGCGGCAAGGTTTTGGTGCCGACCGCCATTGCCGCAATTGCCTGCGCGCCACCGAGTTTGAAGACGCGCACACCTGGCGTCATCCGCGCCGCCACCAGCACGGCAGGGTCCGCCAATCCATCCGCGCGCGGTGGCGTGCACAGGATGATGTCGGCGCAGCCGGCCAAGCCCGCAGGAATGGTGAGCATCAATGCCGTGGACGGTAGCGGTGCGCTACCCGCGGGTACGTATAGGCCAACCCGCGTGATCGGCCGCTGGATACGTTCGCAACGGACACCCGGCGCAGTGTCGACCGCGTATGGCGCGGCCATCCCTGCGCGATGGAACGCAGTGATACGTCCTGACGCTTCAATCATGGCTTCGCGCAACGATGCGGGCACGGCCGCCTCGGCTGCGGCGAACTCGGCTTCACCGACTTCAAAACTATCCAGTTCCACGCCATCGAATTGGCGTGTCAGGGCGCAAAGAGCGGCATCGCCGTCGGCGGCGACCTGCTCGCGAATTCTCGACACCGCATCGCGCACGCTGGCAGAGACTTCCTGCACGGGACGCTGGAGCGCCCGCGCACGCGCGGCGTCATCCAGTGCGGCCCATTCAATTCTATTCACTGCAGCATCCTCTCGACCGGCAGCACCATCAGTCCGCGCGCACCGGCGCGCTTGAGGTCTTCCAGACGCTGCCAGGTCACGGCGCCGTGGCACAAGGCTTGCAGCGCGAGCAAGTCACTCCCATCAACCTGCAACATGGTGGGCGTTTCGGCATCCGGCAGCAGGCTGATCACAGCCTGCAGTTGATCGCGCGATGCCTGGAACAGCAGCAATTTGCTGTCGCGGATGCGCAACACGCCATCGAGGCGACGCAGCAGCATGTCGGCCAGATCCGCCCGTGCATCGCCGAAGGGCAATGCGGGCGCTGCCAACACTGCTTCGGTTTCGAGGATCGTGTGCACCGGCTTGAGGTGGTTGGCGGCAAGCGTTGCCCCGCTGGATACCAAGTCACACACCACATCGGCCTGGCCCAACCTTGGGGCGATTTCCACCGAGCCTGAGAGCGTGACGACGCTGGCCTCAATGCCAGATTCTTGCAACCAGGCGCGCAGCAACGCGGGGTAACTGGTGGCGATACGCTGGCCTGCCATTTGCGCCGGACCTTGCCAGTCCCAGTCATCCGGAATCGCGATTTGCAGCTTGCAACCACCGAACCCCAACGGACGCAGCTCGCGGAATGCAGGCGCTTCGCCCGCCTGCTCGCGTTCGCCCGCCTGCTCCAGCAATAGGTTGCGACCCACGATGCCGAGGTCGCACAGGCCACCGGCAATCAGACCGGGAATGTCGTCGTCGCGCACCAGCAGCAAATCAATCGGCGCGCTTTCGCCGTAGCAAAACAGTCGATCACGGCTCTCACGCCAGCTGAGCCCACAGGCCGCAAGCAAAGCTCGCGCCGGGTCGCTGAGGCGGCCGTTTTTCTGGATCGCGATGCGCAGTCGATCACGCACCGCCGGATTGGCGGGGGGAGTCATGGGAGCCATCTCAATGAGAATCGAGGGGAAGACGGAGACGGCGCGCGGCAGTGGCGTAGCCACCGGTGCCACGGTCCATGGTGCGAGCGACGCGACCGATAGTGGTCACACTGACCGCCGTGCGGTCGTGGACTTCACGGTACGGCACGCCCTGCAACAGCAACGGCACGACTTTCCAGCGATCAGCCATGGATTCCAGCTCGGCCGGCGTACACAAGTCTTCAAGAAACGCGTGCACTTCCTCTGCCGTTTTCAGCGACGCCAGCGCGTGCGCCAACGCTTCAAGCGCTGTGGGGACGTCGTATTCGGGCAAAAGCTGCGGGCGTTGCTTCATGGAAGTGAATTCAGTCAACCAATGTAATAGCGCGTTAACTCATTAACCCACAAAAATCCACCGTGGTCAAGATCCGATGCTCAACATCCAATGAGGAATCAGGCTGGCGTGCTGGCCTTGGCAGCCTTCAGTACACCACCCTCAGCCACCATTCGAACAATGGTCGCAACTTCGCCGTCCAGCGCGCGGTCGCGGTCGAGGAATGGCAGACGGGCGCGAATTGCCGCATGCGCGGCGGCGACTACCGCACCGGGGTGGAACGCTCCCGCCTCGGCAAGCTCCGCACGCAATGCGTCCACTTCTGCGATGAAGCGTGCATGTTGGGTGTCATCCGGCAACGGACCACCCTGCACTTTCGCAGCGAAACCATCAGCGTCGACACGACCGGCCAAGTCCCGCGCGGCGTTGATCATGTCACGACGCAGATCCAAGGCCTGAGCTGCCGTGTACAGCTCCAGCGCCAGCACCTTTCCAAGATCCGCAGTCATCGCCAGCACATGGCGTGCTTCGTTGGCGCCCATCGACACATGGTCCTCAGCATTGGCCGAAGTCGGGATTGAATAGACCGAGGCTGGCATCGCGCGGCTGGTCAGATCATTGACGATGGCCGCCGCGGTGTACTGCACGATCATGTGGCCGGACTCGGTGCCATCTTCATTGCCGATCAAGAACGCTGGCAACCCGTCATTGGTCGCGGGATCGACCAGCTTGTTGAGTCGCCGTTCGGAAATCGATGCCAGTACCGGGATCGCTGCCTTCACGTAACTCATGGCCAGCGCCAACGGCATACCGTGGAAGTGGCCGGCCGAAATGACCTGTTGCTCGACGTGCTCGGACTGCGCATCAGGGAAGATCAGCGGATTGTCGGTGACGGCATTGAGCTCGACGTCGAACACGCGTTTGGCCTGTTCCACCGCGTCACGCACCGCCCCATGGACCTGCGGGATGCAGCGCAGCGAATAACTGTCCTGCGGCTGGTGCTTCTTGCCACCACGGAAGGGACGGAAGCGCTGGTAGAACTTCTCGCGACCATGGCGCTGGCCGAACGGCACCCAATCCCAGCCGATGTCGAAGCTCAGATTCTGCGCGTCGGCTGAATCCCATGACGTCGGCAGCCATTGCCGGAACTTGGGCACGAGGTGATATGCGATATCGGCGAGCGTCGAGCCCGCCAGCAGCCGGCGCAGGTTCGCTGCGACGCGCACCTGGCCAGGATGCGGACGCAGCGCATGCACTTCCGGCGCGAACGCACCCAAGCGGCCCGCGAACGCCTCAATTGTCATCGCCGCGGCAAGGTCAGCAGTGTCCAGCAATTCATCGAGCTGATGCAACGCCAATACGCCGGTTGCCAGCATCTGCGCGGTGCCGTTGTTGAGCGCCAAGCCTTCCTTGTACGACAGCGTGACCGGCTGCAGGCCCGCCTGCGCTAGCGCTTGTGCGCCTGGCATGCGCTGGCCATCAAGGAACGCTTCGCCGCCGCCGAGCAAGACGATGGCGAGATGCGATAGCGGCGCGAGATCGCCCGAAGCGCCGACCGAACCTAGTTGTGGCACCACCGGCACGATGCCCGCATTGAGCATCGCCGCCAATGCCTGCAGCGTCTGCACGCGGATGCCGGAATGACCCCGAAGTAACGTGTTGATGCGGATGCACAACATCGCCCGCACCACGTCCGGCGCGAACGGCTCGCCCACGCAGACCGCATGGGTGACGATGAGGTTTTGCTGCAACTCAATGTGCAGCGAGCGCCCGGAACGGACGCCACCCGGCAATTCATCGCGCAGCGGATGCGCGCCCAACAGTTTGTCGGCATTGCTGCCGAAACCGGTGGAAACGCCATAGATCGGCTCTTCGCGACGCACCTGCTCGGCCAGGAATTCGGCCGCGCGTGAGACGGCTACAAGCGACGCCTCGGACAAAGTGACCTGCGCGCCGTTTGCCACCGCAACCAACTGTTCGCGAGTCAGCGAGACGCCATCGAGTTCGATGCTGGTTGTCTTCGTCTCGTTCATGTCGACAATCCCTGGCTCCGCAACTGCTCGCGTTCCACTTGCAGCGTGGCCGCAAGCTCGGCTTCGGTGACATCGAATTGTTCACCGCGACGCAGGTCCTTGACTGCGACAACGCCGCGCGCGGCCTCGTCCTCGCCACGAATCACCACGAAGCGAATACCGGCGCGGTCGGCGTATTGCATCTGTTTGGCCAGCTTGCGCGGTTCCAGTTGGGTTTCCACGTTCAGGCCTGCGGCGCGCAAGCGTTGCGACAAGGCCAATGCATGCGCTAGCCCGTCGTCGTCGAGCAATGACACCAGCACGTCCACCGAACTTTCCGCGGTGGTGACCAAGCCGGCTTCGCGCAATTGATAGAACAACCGAGTCAGTCCGATGGAGATACCGACGCCTGGCAGCTTGGACTTGCTGTAGTGACTGGCCAGGTTGTCGTAACGCCCACCGGAGCAGATCGAGCCGATCTGCGGATGCGCGTCCAATGTCGTTTCGTAAACTACGCCCGTGTAGTAATCCAGGCCGCGTGCGATCGACAGATTCAAGGCATAGCGTGATTCGGAGACGCCGAGCGCGCGCAACTGCTGCAGGATCGCGCGCAGTTCGTCGCGGCCTTCCTCGAACAACGGCGTACCAGCGCCCAGTGCACTTAGCTTGGCCAACGCATCGTCATGGCCATTGGAGCGTACGCGCGCAAACGCCATCAGTTTGCCGATGACAGCGGCATGCAAGTTGAAACCTTCGCCAGCAAGGGTGTCACGCACCGCGTCTTCGCCCCGCTTGTCGAGCTTGTCCAATTCGCGCAGCACCGCGAATTGTTGTTCGCCCTCGATGCCGACGCCTTCGAAATAACCCCGCAGCAACTTGCGATGGTTAAGCTGGATGGTGAAATCGCCGATTGCCAGCCGCTCGAACACCGCAGCGATCACCGCGGGAATTTCCGCATCGAAGCGCGGCGAAAGAGTGTCCTTGCCGATGACGTCGATGTCGCACTGGTAGAACTCGCGGAAACGGCCGCGCTGGGCACGCTCGCCGCGATAGACGCGCTGCATCTGGTAGCGGCGAAACGGGAACGCCAGGTCATGCTCGTGTTCGGCGACGTAGCGCGCCAGCGGGACGGTCAGGTCGAAACGCAAGGCCAGTTCGGGCAAACCGTCACTTGCGCCTTTTTCCAGCGCGCCGGTGGATTGCACGAAATACACCTGGCGTTCGGTCTCACCACCGTTTTTGGTCAGCAACACTTCGGACAATTCCATCACCGGCGTTTCCACCGGCAAAAAGCCGAAGCGCTCGAAGGTCTGGCGAATCGTGTCCAGCATCCGCTGGAAGGCGATCTGGTCGCGGGGTAGCAATTCCATGACCCCGGGCGGCGTGCGTGGCTTGATCAAGGACGTGGCTCCGGCGCAGTAAGCCGCCAAGTTTAGCGGTTCCACCCATTCCTGATGCAGACGCCACGAATTCAGTTGCCGAACCCATGCATGATTGCCTACAATGTCCGGCTACACCGTCGGGGTGTAGCTCAGTCTGGTAGAGCGCTACGTTCGGGACGTAGAGGTCGCAGGTTCGAATCCTGTCTCCCCGACCAATTGTTGGAAGCCTCCGCAGCTTGCCGTAGCGCTGCTGCGCAATGCCAAGCTGTCATTGATCTCCATCCATTGATTCCGTTCACTCCGGGAATTCAACGCGCAAACCGATGATCATGCGGCGTGATTCTGTGGCGCACCTTTCTGCAGAAGTATGACGCGTTCATAGCGGTACTTCCTCGATCCGATACCCATCGCGACGCAGTGTTTCGAGCAGGCCTTCAGGGCCCACGAGGTGGATTGCGCCTACCGCGACGAAGCTGGACCCCTCCTGGAAGAGCGTCTCCAGTGGCCCGAGCCAGCGTGCATTTCGCTGTTCCAACAGGCAACGGCGCGAACGCTGCTCGATCACCCTGCCAGCATCACTCAGGCCATGCATGTGGTCGATGTCGGCAAGCCACCTGCCCAGGTTGCGGGTACGGTAATACGTCATCGCCGCAGCGGATTCATCCCGCAAGATCCAGGGCGCATGCAACCGCTCCTCGAGCACCTGTGCGTGTTCCTTTGCCGGCACGCAATCCAGCGCCTTCAGTTGCTGCTCAAGGGTTTCCAAATGCACGAGGCGCTTGCCAGAGGCGATCGCAATGCGTTGCAGTTGCGCATCCATGGTGGTATCGCCACCTGTTTCGCCACGGGCTTCCAGCAGGGCGAGGACTGACCACGGCTTCATGCGCACCAAGTCTTGCGCACGCACGTTCGGCAGCAGCGAACGCGCCATCGCATAACTGTCCTTGCTGACCATCGCCGACAATGGTTGCTCTGACGGTAACCAGCGATATTCGTCGTAACTCGTTTGCCATGCTTCGTCGAGGTTGGCCTCGTTTACGAAGGTGTGCACCCCGGCCAATGCGTTCTCTAGTATCGAGTAATCCACGCCCTGCTCTTCTGGCGTACCAAAATGAATGGTGCCCAACAGGTAACTCGGTCTCGGTTGCGTCCGCCGCAGCCGGTCCTGCGCGTTGAGTGCTACTGATTCCTCTGCCTTCGCCGGTGATCCGGCATCCCCATTTGAAGCGCCGGCAGTGACGGTGTGAGTCGCGTGCCAAGTACGGATGGGAGGAAAGATGCGAAACAGCACACCGTGGGTGGCGCCTGTCTCCACCAGCATGACGGCACGGGTTGGGTCGTAATGAGCCGATTCTTGATGCGTCGTACTGGCAGAAGCCACTTCTTGAAAAATCATGGCCATGATCATGATGATGGCCAGTCCCAGACCGTATTGCCATGCCTCACGAGATCGTGCACGGCTCCCGTTCCCGCGCGGGCCAGCGCTGGTCATAGCAACGCATGACGGTGTGAGCCGCGCCTACTGGCGCGGCTTTTCTGGATCCGAGATTCAGCTACGGCTAGCACGGATGGATGCCGCCAGCTTGCTTAGCCGCCGGACGCCTGTATCTCGACCCGGCGGTTCTCCGCCGCATTTGGTTGGTCGCTGTTGAGCAATTGGCTCTCGCCCTTGCCCATCGCCTTCAAGCGCGATGCGGTCACGCCATTGTTCATCAGGTAGCTGCGCACGGCCGCTGCGCGCCGGTCCGACAATGTTTTGTTGTACGCCGCCGAACCCTTGGCATCGGTGTGGCCGATGACGGTGAACTTGCGACCTTCCAGTTGCGGCGAAGCCAGTGCCTTGGCCAAGGTCGTCATGGTGCGAGCTGAACTGCCAGATATCTCAGCCGAGTTGTACTCGAAGTTGATCTGCATGTTGATCGAGGCCGGTTTGGATACCGGCGCAGGTGCAGGGGCTGGTGCGGTCGACATCGAGGCGGCACCTGGCCGCAACGCACGTGTCTGGCCCTTGTCAGCAGCGGGCACGTCTGTCTTCAAACTGTTGATGATCGAATCTACGGAAGGTGGATTTTGTGCGTCCTGGGCATATGCGCCACCGCAGGTGGCCATCAAAGCCAGCATCAGCGCTGGGCGAAGAAATTTAGTCGTATTCATGTCAGTCCTCGGTCATGTAACTCAGGCCAGGTCGGCCGGGAAGCGTTCAACGCATGCCTTGCGCATGCCATTCCTGCGATTAGCCAAGCTGATCCGCTTACTTGCGGTCGGCAGCACGACGAGCGCGAATTCGATAACACGTTTAGCCCAGAAGGAGTAAGGATTCAATCACCGAATGCCCGTCGGCCTAGAAACTACTGCAGCCGTTCTTGCGCTCGGTATCGAAGCAATTGGTCAAGTTGGGGCGGGAGCGCACTTTCGTCCATTCACTGGAGAGCTCATCCCCCGTCGAGGCGATCTTCTCGTTCTCGAGCGCGGCACTCAAGGCGCACACTGGAGCGCCACCGAAATTGCGGTCATACACATAAGTATTGATCGTCTCGTGGACTTCCTCGAACGGTATGCCTTGCGGCTGGGACATTGGAATAATCTGCAGCGCAGTCGCATTGCCAGGTGCTTGGCTGAACACATAGTTCCTGGCGCTGGTACCACCATAAATTGGATGGAATCCGATCGATGTAAACGTGCCTGCGGGCGAGGTCCATATACCCCCCGCGCCAAACACGCTCGTGACGGTATCGCCATTGCGGAACCCGCTGACCATGCCGCTGAACGTCGGATTGGGCGTACCGAAGTAACGAATCACCGAATCAGCAGTGAAGAACAACATCGCGGGGGTAATGGCCAAGCTGCCGGGCATCATCTGGATCCGGTAGCCCGCTGCGGACGTGAGCGTACCGGTGATTGCATAGCTGCCGACATCGCTGCCGATCATTGCACTGGTGCTGGCCGAACCAGAGGCGACATTAGCGGCCGAATCGCCCAGGATCGCCCCCGTTACGGTGAAAGTGAACACGGGGTTCGCAAGTCCATATTCGCGGCTGAAATCATCGAATGTGATCAACGCCGTCGGTTGCTGGATGTAGATGAAGTGGTTGTCCGTGCCGGGAACAGTCACACCGCAGCTTCCGAGGAATGTACAACCGTACAAGTTCGGCAAGTTGCCGCTGCCGGCCAGGCCACCACGGCTCTCGCCTACCCAGGTATTGGCCCAAACCCGCCAATTGACCGAAGCGATCAAGCTGGCACCGCCCAGGTTCTGCAGCCGCCCAGCGGTAACCAGGTCGAGGTTGGCGCCGCTCACATCCGAATTAAGGATCATGTCACCGGTGAGATTGCGCACGAGCACATCACTCCCTGCAGTGATGCCATTCGCGCCCAAGCTGGACAAACCACCCGAGGAAGCATCGAAGCCGATCGCCGAGACATTGCCGATCGCCAGCGTATCTACGTCCTGGAATTGGAACGCGCCGCCGGCGGATCCGGCCAGCGTCGTCGCAGCAACGTTGTTCTGTGCATTGCCCAGTAACACGTCACCGCCTGCATTCACCAGCAGGCTGTGTGCAGTGATTGCGCCCGCACTGGCCTGGGTGATCGAGCCACCGCTGGACAGCGCCAGCGTGCCATTACCTACGTCAAGCGATGCCTGCAGGTCGATTCCTCCAGATCCGCCATTGTTTTGCAGGGTCAGGTTGCCATCTCGCGAGACCGCGCCCAGCACCTGGATCGCGCCCGCATGCAGGCTGCTGCCAATGACCAATTGCGGCGAATCGATCAGTGCCAGTTCGCTTGCCGACAACGCAAATCCGGCAGCGTCGACACCGAGCAGGATGTTGTCATCGACACGCTCGGTGAGCGCGCCATTGGCGTCTACCCCGCCCGGCCGCACGTTCACGCCAGTGCCGCTATGGATCGCCCCTTGCAGGCGAATCGCATCGCTGCTGCCGTCATTGCCGGCACGCAACACGATGAGGCCGGTGCCAGCGTCGAGCGTGGAGCCGGCTGCCAGGCTGAGGCCGCTGCCGCTGCCGCCTTCACCACTGAGCTCGATCCCGCCGCTAGCAGTGACAATGCTTGCGCCGCCGCCAACCAGCAGTCCGTCGGAGCCCGCACCGAGTCCACGACCACGCAGGTCGATATGGCCGCTTCCTGTCGTCAATCCACCGCCATCGAGTGACAAGCCAGCGCTGTCGCCGATGCCGATCAGCGTGATCGCGCCCGATGTCGTGGTAATACCTGCGCCATTGGCGAGTCGCACACCGGAACCCGACGGTGCGGAGCCGGTGACGCTCACGTCGCCCGCGCCGCCATGGATCGCCATGCCATCGATGTACACGCCGGTTGCACCAGCGCCTGAGCCAATGCCTTGGATGCCGATGCCGCCACCATTGCTGTCCAGGGCGGCGCCCATCATCATCACGCCCGCAGTGACACCGCTGCCGTCGATCATGATCGCGCCGCCACTGCTGCCGATGGCGAATAATCCACTATCACCCAATTGCACGCCAACGCCGCCAGCGCTGTTGCCAATCACCGTGATGTCACCGCCATTGGTGACGATCCCTCCGCCAGTCATGCGCACGCCGGCGGTGGCGCCAGTCGCAAGGGCATTGCCATAGAGATAGACGTCACCGCTGCCGGTCGCCAGCACGCCATCACCCAAGTCCAAGCCGAAGTTCGCACCTTCGCCGACCAGGCTGATCGCACCCGACGTGGTGCTGATTCCCGCGCCATTGGCAAACAGCACGCTGTATCCCATCGGAGCTGAGCCATCGATTGCCACATCGCCGATGCCACCAACAAGGCGAATGCCATCCAGGTAGACGCCGACCGCATCCAGTCCATAGGCCGTACCTGTCACCGCCAGGTGTCCCCCGCCGCTGTCGAGATCGGTCGCGGAATAGGCATGCAGCAACACGCC
>JBDSGA010000275.1:0-13462 GCA_039919235.1 Thermomonas sp.
ACATACAATGAGGCTGACGTGGCGCGCTTGCTGATCGATGCCGGCATCGTCCGCCACCGCGGCAAGATCGAAGCGGTGATCCACAACGCCAGTCGTGCGATTGAGTTGCAGGGTGAGTTCGGTTCGCTGGCCAAGTATTTCTGGAACTTCGAAGTGGACATCCACGGCCGTCCGAAGAAGCTCACCACCGAGGTGCTGCGCACGTTCACTACTGCACCGGAATCCATCGCGCTGTCCAAGGATTTGAAGAAGCGCGGCTGGAAGTTCGTCGGCCCCACCACGATGTATGCGTTCATGCAGGCGATGGGGTTGGTCAACGACCACCAGCACGATTGCTTCGTGCGCGAAGTCGCGACGGCGGCACGCGATGAGCTGGCGATTACACGTCCAGTCAAATCAAGTAAGTCATGAGCCGGATCCTGACGGAGAAGCAATCCTGCATCCGCACTGCGGCTGACGACCGCGAGGCGACGTGGCTCAGCGCAATTCCTGCGACACATCGAACTGATCGATGCGGCGACCGAGCAGGCCCAGCGCCCAATACAGTTCCAGCGCCAATACCGCAGTAGCCAGGACGGCTCCGGTCAACAAGCCTGCGCCCATGCCGACCAGCCAATACAGCAGCAGGAACCCGAGCCCGCCAACCACCGCAGCCGGAATGGCGACGATCACCAGCGTCAGCATGTAACCGGCCATGAAGATCAGGCGCTGGCCCATGACCTCGACGCCACGCCCGCCGCCTCGTTGCGGTGACACCCACGCCGGGAAATACAGCGTTCCCGCAAACGGCACGCACAACATCAACCCGCACAACGGCGGCACCAGCAGCGCTACGCCAACGGCCGCAATGGCAATGACCACGGGTGAGAACGGATCGTGCCCGCCGGTGGCGATGAACGACTGCGCGGCGATCAGCAGCAGCAACCAAATGATGCTGACCATCACGGCGACGGGCGTCGACAATTCCCCCAGCGCGATGTGCCTTCCTTGCAATGGCGTGGCCTTGAGGATGTCCATGTAATCCAGCGTGCGCTGCAAGCCCCGCTGCATCAGCATCGGTCCGAACAACAAACCCCACGCGCCGATCATCAGGGCTGCCGAACCAATCGCCACCAGCGCGACCTTGTAGCGCGGGTCGGCCGCCAGCCATTGACCTATCGCGAACGCGACCACGCATGCGCTCAGCCACGTGCGCAGACGAAATACCGGACCCATCGCCACCAGCCCTTTCCACAGGAACGCCAGCGGTGGGAACCCCGTCGCTGGCAGTCGGAACGGTTCACTGCGCGGCTTGGTGGGCGCACGGCCACGCAGGCGTCCATCGCGCATCGCCGTCACCTTCTTCGCACGCCGCTCGGCATGCACGATGGAGGCATCCTCGAACGAGACCTGCGCGTAGACCACCCAGATGTAGTGCAAGACCAGCAATCCCAGCGCGGCGGGCAGTGCGCGCAGGAATGCGGCGCCATCGGCCGCGAAGATCGGCGCCACGGCCCAGTGGAAGGGCACCAGCAACCACGACAGCGGCGCGGTGCTGACAATCCCCTGGAACCAGGCATGCAGTGTCGGCATGTTCGACCACCTGTCGACGGCGGGCAGTGGGTATCCACGCAGCGGCCACCAACAAGCCCACACCACCCCAGCACCAAGGAGTGCCAGCAGGATCCGGCGCAGCCACGTCCGCAGACCGATCCCAGCCAGCCGCGCGCATACAAACGACGCCGCCAGTACATGCAGGCGGCTTGTCGACAACAGCAACCAGAGTCCCACGGCGTACTGCAGCGGATGCTGCCCGCCCAACGTGCCACCCCGCCGCAGCAGCAAGCTCAACAAGAAGGACGAGAAGAAAATCATCAGCTGCGAGCGCAGCAGGTTGAACTGGATCAAAGTGGTGCGGGTGAGCGGCGCCGGGAACAGGAATGCGATTTCGGTTTCACTGAAACCCAGCTGCGCATCATCGCCGGACCATATCCAGTCCAGCAGCAGGTACAGCGCCAATCCCATCGCGACCAAGATTGAAATATCGTCGAGCAATTCAGGCGACACCGCGATAGATGAGGCTGCGTGGCCCGAATCCACCTTGAACATCTTGCGGAACACGAACGCATACAGATAGGCGGCACCTGCCAGCGCCCCAAACAGATACTTGGGCTGGCGCAGCCGCAACAGGCGTTGGCGCACGTTGTTGTACAGCGACGTCGTCTGCAGATAGACGAACGCGCCGACCACCGCGAACAACCGATTACCCGATGCGGTGGTGCTCACGCGCGCACGTCGTCCGTTTCACCGGTGGCGCGGAAGAACACGTCTTCCAGGCTGGCATCGCCATCGACCGCGTAACGCGCACGCACCTCGGCAACCGACCCGTCCGCGAGCTTGTGGCCTTCCTTGAGGATCAGCAGGTGGGTACAGACTTCCTGCACCAAATCCAGCAAGTGCGAGCTGAGGATGATCGAGACGCCCTCGCCCGCCAGCCGGCGCATGGTCTTCTTCATCCGGTGAATGCCGATCGGATCCAAGCCGGTTAGCGGTTCGTCCAGGATCACCGCGCGCGGCGTGTGCAGCAGCCCGCAGGCAATCGCCAATTTCTGTTTCATGCCGCGCGAGAGTTCGGCCGGCAGCAACTTGCGCTTGTCGCCCATCTCCAATTCGTCCAGCAGCGGTTGCGCGCGGTCCTGCCAATCCGCCACGCCATACAGGCGGGCCACGAAATTCAGGTGCTGCTCCACCGTGAGGTGATCGAACAGCCGCGGTTCGTCGGGAATGAAGGCCAACTGGCGCTTGGCCGCGACCGGATCAGCAGCCACATCCACGCCGCCGATGCGCGCGTGGCCAAGCGTGGCCGGGATGATCCCGGCCAGACAGCGCAGCGTGGTGGTCTTGCCGGCGCCGTTCGGGCCGACCAGCCCCATGATCTCGCCCGCGCCGACCCGGAACGACAGGTTGTCGACTGCGGTGAAATCGCCATAGCGCTTCGTGAGGCCGTCGACTTCGATCATGGCTACGCATTCCGATGCAATGAGAAAGAGACACGACGGTCGCATCCCATTGCGGGTGACGGCTCGCAGTGCGCCGCGAGTGTAGCGTGCGTCCGGGCTGCGTCGTCGTGCATTCACCCGGGCATCGCGTAGGCACAGGAACAATCCGCATTCATATCCAACAGGCGATACGACCGACATGCGCATCCTCGTCCTGCTCACTGCCCTCGCCATGCCCGTGATGGGTTGGCTCAGCAATAACGGCACGTTCGGCCCCGACAACGGCACGATCTCCGACCAATACCCCACCCTGATCGTGGCCGCCGGCTATGCGTTCGCTATCTGGGGCCTGATCTTCCTGCTGGATATCGTGTACGCCGCGTGGCAGATGACCGGCGTGCGCAAGACCGACGACACACTGACGCGCATTGCGCCGTGGGCCGCTGCAGGCTTCGCGCTCACCACCATCTGGATGCCGCTGTTCGCGATGAGCAAGTTCTGGCTGTGCCTGCTGGTGATCTTCGGCGCCACCGCCTGCCTGATCCGTTGCGCGATGATCCTGTCGCACGACCGCACGCCGCAGGAAGGCCAATGGATGTGGGCGTGGTTGCCGCTGTCCATGCATGCCGGCTGGTTGTCGCTGGCCGCCTTCCTCAACCTGGCCCAGGTCATTGTGGCCTACAAGCTGGCATCCACGACTGACATGCTGCCGTGGAGCCTGGTGATCTTCGGGCTGGCTGCGGTGATGCTGCTGGTGGTGAACATGCGCATGCGCGGCAACATTGATTACGTGATTGCCGCGCTGTGGGCGCTGATCGCGGTGTACGTGAAGCAATCACATAGTGACCTGGCCGGTGCGCAGACCGCGGCATGGGTGGCGCTGGCGATTGCAGCGGTGCTAGCGGTGCAGACAGTAATACTGCGTCGCCGCTATCCGGGCGGACTGCTGCCCAATGCGGCGCGCAGCGGCTCCTGATAGCAGAAGCGGGGCACCATCCCACGCGTCATCCCGTTGCATTGGGAGAACGTCGATGGCACAAGATGCTCATCCTTTGATTAAGCGATGACCACGATGCGCCGATTCGCCGTGCTATCTCTACTGCTCTGCCTTGGTAGCACCCACGCGGCCGAACCCGTGGCCCGCGTGCGTGTGACGTTTGATCGCAACGGCGTCGACACGTTGCAAGCGCAAGGCATGGCCGATGTCGCGGCCGGCCGCGCGATCACGGTGGATGACCCGGCGCGGATCGCCTCGATCAGCAAGCTGGTGACAACGCTTGGCGTGATGCGGTTGGTCGAACAAGGGAAGTTGAGCCTCGACGCCGATGTGTCGAAACAACTCGGCTTCACCCTGCGCAATCCCGCATTCCCGGATCGCAAGATCACCTTGCGCATGCTGCTGTCGCACACCTCCAGCCTGACCGATGGCGCGGGCTACTGGAACGTGCCGCTGGGTAGCGCAATCACTTCGATTACCAACGACCCGAAAGCGTGGGACGACGCACACGCACCCGGGACGTACTTTCGCTATACCAACCTCAACTTCCCGCTGGTCGCGCAATTGATGGGGCGCGCCACCGGCGAGCGCTTCGACTTGCTGATGCGGCGGCTGGTGCTGGCACCGCTGCAACTGGATGCCTGCTTCAACTGGTCGGGCTGCAGCGATGCGGCAGTTGCACGCGCCGTGGTGCTGTACGACGCGAATGGCGCAGTGGAGAAAGACGACCTGCACGGCAAGCGTCCGGCCTGCCCGGTGATCGTGGCCGAAGGCGACGATTGCGATCTGTCCCGCGCGACACCCGGCAGCAATGGCGCGCTGTTCTCGCCGCAAGGCGGCCTGCGGATTTCGGTGCGCGACCTCGCCAAGATCGGGCGCTTGCTGCTCAACGACGGCACCTTGGATGGGGTGCGCATCCTCAAGCCTGCAACGGTGCGACTGCTCGCCACGTCGGTGTGGACATGGAACGGCAGCAATGGCGAGATCGGCGAAGAAGACGAGCCCAACACCGGCGGTGTGTTCTGCAGTTACGGCTTGGCGATGCACATGCTGGCCCGCGGCGATGGAACAAAATGCCGCGATGATCTGTTCGGCGATGGGCGCAAGCGCATCGGCCACAGCGGCAGTGCATACAGCTTGCTGAGCGGCTTGTGGATCGACCGCGAACGCGGCACTGGCGTGGCCTACTTCGCCACCGGCGTGGCGAATGATTCGTCGAGCGCACATTCGGCGTTCAGCGCCGTAGAGGAACAGGGCGCAGTGGGCTGGTAGCCGCGCGCATACTGCGTCCGCGTCGCCCGGGAGCTGTATGACCGCATCCAACATCGCACTGCTGGTGGCCACGCTGGTCTTCGCCGCCTTGTTCCTGCAACCCCGCCTGTTGCGCTCCCAACTGTGGCAGGCCACGGTCACGCCGCTGGCATCGATCATTGGATCGGGTTTCCTGGTCGCCGGCCCGATCCTGGCGCACGCGGCAGGCCGATGGGCAGCGCTGGCGATGCTGGGTCTGTGCGGCGTGGCCTACCTGTTTGGTTCCGCGATCCGCCACAACATCGTGCACGTGGAACCTGTGTACGCGGACAGTCACGACAGGCTGGTCTCGGGCATTGAGCGCGCGTCTGAAATCGCATTGTCACTGGCCTACTTCGTGTCGGTCGCCTATTACCTCAACCTGTTCGCCGCATTCGGGCTGCGGCTGGGCGCCATCATTGATCCTTTCTGGATCCGCGTCGTTTCAACGGTGGTGATCGCAACGGTTGGCCTCATCGGCCTGCGTGGTGGACTGGATGCATTGGAGCGCCTGACCATCGGCGCAGTGAGCTTAAAGCTGGCGCTGATTGGCGCCCTGCTCACCGCGCTGGCGGTTGCAACCATCGTTGCCGTGCATGGCGGCACGTTCAATTGGCCGACGCTTGAGCACGCACGCGGCACCCACGAATTTCGGATGCTGCTGGGGCTCGTGATCCTGGTGCAGGGCTTCGAGACGTCCCGCTATCTCGGCAGTGCGTACGACGCCCAGACCCGCGTTCGCACCATGCGCTGGGCGCAATGGCTATCGACCACGATCTACCTCAGTTTCATGCTGCTGATCACCCATTACTTCAGCGGCAACCTGCCCAAGGAAGGTGGCGAGACCGCGATCATCGACATGCTCGCCCCACTTGGCGTGCTGGTGATGCCGGTGATCGTGATCTTGGCCTTGGCCTCGCAATTCTCGGCTGCGGTCGCCGATACCTGCGGTGCGGGCGGACTGGTGTCCGAATCCAGCAACAAGCGCATCCCGGTCAACATCGGCCACCTTGTCACCACGCTTGCCGCCATCCCCATCACGTGGCTGGCCGACATCTACCAGATCATCACCTACGCAAGCCAAGCCTTCGTCGCCTACTACGCATTGCAGTCGCTGCAAGCCACGCTGTCGGCATGGCGGCTGGGCCGCAAGGGGCGGGCCGCCATGTATGCCATCGGCATCGTGATTGCACTACTGGTGGTGGTGTTTGCGATTCCGGCTGAGGGATGATTGGCTGAGACAGATTTCTCGCAGCCATAACCCCGATCGGCATAGCGTCGCCGGCAGCCAGCCTCAAGGATCGGTATGTCCCAGCCCATCGCATCGCCAAACTCCGCCATGCGCATGCTCAACAAAGTCCCGGCAGTGACGCTGTTCTTCTGGATCATCAAGATCATGGCCACGACCGTCGGCGAGACCGGCGCGGACTTCCTGATCTTCAACGTCAAGCTGGGACTCACCACAACGTCCTGGCTGATGGGCGGGATTTTGGTGGTCGCGCTTGCGGCCCAGATCTCGGCGCGGCGCTACATTCCCTGGATGTATTGGGTCGCGGTGGTACTGATCAGCATCGTCGGCACCCTGATCACCGACAACCTGACCGACAACTTCGGCGTTCCACTCCAAACGAGCACATTGGTCTTCGGGGCCGCCTTGATCGCCGTTTTCGCGGCATGGTATGCAAGTGAACGGACACTCTCCATCCACGCGATCACGAGCCGCAAGCGCGAATTGTTCTATTGGTCGGCAATTCTCATCACCTTCGCGTTGGGCACCGCGGCGGGCGATCTGGTTGGCGAAAGCTGGGCATTGGGTTACCTCGTCTCTGGCCTGATCTTCGCGGGTGGCATCGCGGCCGTTGCGATTGCCTACTACGTGTTCAAGATCAGCGAGGTTTGGGCGTTCTGGCTGGCGTATATCCTCACCCGGCCATTGGGTGCATCGTTCGGTGACCTGCTGTCACAGTCGCGGGCCAACGGAGGGTTGGGCCTGGGCACAACCAGCACTAGCGTGGCGTTCCTGGTGGTGATCGTGGTGCTGGTGACCTACCTCAGCATCACCAAGCGCGACGTGGATGCGGCCGCTGTTTAGTAGTGTGAGATAAATTCTTTCATCGGTCGCTGTGAGCCTCTATCGCGCTACCCACCAAGGGTTGCAACTTGCCTATAGCGTTGCGATATCCCGGCCAAGACGTGGAGCTCCTCCTACCAGTAACTAATCCTCCTTTCGAAGTCGGCGCTCTTTACAGTCGTCGTGATGACATCCATGGCCGTTACGGCGGCCAAAATCAAGGTGGCATCTCGACACCAGCGAAGAGTCCGTTCGTGATCCTGTCCATGGGCAAAGCCGGATCGCAGCACGGATACATGGATCATTGGGAAGAGGAGGATGGTGAAAACATCCTCCATTATTACGGTGAGGGTCAATTAGGCGATATGCAGAATATTCGCGGTAACCGCGCCAATCTGGAACACCTCCAGAACGAGCGGCGGTCACTGATTTTCCAGAGCATGCGAAAGAGTCAGCCTTATCGCTTTCTTGGCGAATTCCGCCTTCTTCTATTCCTATGAGCAGAGCGGCATTCCCGACACAAAAGGCAATCTTCGAAAGGCTATCGTATTCAAGCTAAAGCCCTTGGAAGCTGATTTCACCCCATTCCAGCACGCGATTGCGGACAAACCATTTCCTACTCTTGATCTTTCTTCAACCATCTCTATGCAATTGACTGAGGTTCGATCAAAACAATCTTTATTTAAGCGCAGACTGGTGAACATCGAGAAACAATGTCGTGTCACCGGGATCACAGACAGTCGCTTTCTCCGTGCAAGTCACATCAAGCCTTGGTCTAAGTGCGCGGATGGCAGTGAGCGTGTGGAAGGCAGCAATGGGCTTTTACTGAGTCCACATGCCGACTTTCTCTTCGATAGGGGATGGATTACGTTCCAAGACGATGGTGCATTGATTCGTTCGGATCATTTGCCCAAGGATGTAATCGAACGAATTGGCCTTGATTTGAAGCAAGGACGCAAGTGTGGAAATTTCTTTGACAAGCAGCAGGCCTATCTCGAATTTCACCGCAACGCGGTGTTCGAAAAGTCTTTTGCGAAACTGGATGATCCACTCTCGGAGCTCTTCGCAACAAGCACACCGTACAAGCACACAGTAGGTAAAAATAGTATTCGCTGCTCATTTTTGCAGGTTTTTGATCAGATATGCAGCTGAGCTAATTGGATTTTTCATTCCGATCCCCAACCGCGGCAGCTACGTAAACATGACCGCACCAAGCTCTCCCATCATTGTGAGCACGGCAGTTATCGCCAGCACACCGCCAGTGATGAACTGCATCGTGCGACTTCCGTCCTGCGCACGGACGTACAACTCGGCGCTTGCCAACAGCATCAGGTAGCATCGTAAGATCCGATGAATCGAGCAAGCCATCTCACCACGTGTTGGTGCGTCCTGCCAACACGCATTTTGAACGGCACGCGGTCGCCGCGCGCGTGAAATCTCTTTAACCCTTGCTAGCTATCCTTATCCTGACAATCGCATTGTCCGGTCGCACTGGCGCCTAGACGTAGCCGGGCGCGGGTTCTTCAACCAATCTGGTCCTTCAATGCTTGCCTCCAACCGACAATCCTGGTCCCTGGTCTTGCTGTTGCTGGGGGCGATCCTGCTGATCGTGATCGGGCCGTTCGTGTTCGTGCGCAACGCGCATGAGTTGGCAACGCAGGCAGCGGACGCGGTGAGTCATTCGGCGCGCGTGGAGGCCTCGGTGCAGTCGTTGATGTACGACATCCGCAACCGTGAGTCGTCGTCGTTCGCGTATGCGGTCGGACACGACACCGTGGCGATCCGCGAGCGACTCACTGAAAGCCGCCGCGAGATCCCCAAGGACCTGGAGCGGCTGCGGACGTTGACACGCGACACTCCTGACCAGCAGGTGCAGGTCGGTCGGTTGTCCGCACTGATCGAGCAGCGCAGGGCCATTTCCGATGAAATCCTCGCCAAGCCTGCGGGTCTGGCTGCACCGCATGAAATCGAATGGTTGCTGGATCGCGACACGCTGCGCCACATCGGCAACCAGATCTCGGACAACGAACATGCGCTGATGCAACGTCATATGGCGCGTGCAAAAGCGCTCGAAACACGCAGCGACACGATGACGTGGCTGGCCGCGGCCACGCAGGTCCTCTTGCTGTTCGGCCTGGCCTTGCTGCTGCGCTGGGTGCTGCACAGCCGGCGCATCGCCGAAGCGAGCGCGCAGCATTCCAGTGCACGCGCACAGGCGGTGTTGCAGACGGTGCGGGAACCGGTCGTGGTACTGGACAAGGACCTGAGGGTGGTGATGCACAACCCCGCGTTCGTGGAGGTGTTCGGCATCCATGACAGCGTCGTCGGCAATCCGCTGGATGTCGTCGGCGGCGGCACCTGGGCCAATCCGGAGACACGCCAGCGCCTGCGGGATGTGCTGGCGCGCGACCGCGAGTTGTGGGATCACGAGATCCAGTTCCGCGATCCCGATGGCCGCGAGCGCACGCTGCTGGTCAACGCCCGGCGCATGGTCTTGCCGGACAGCGCCGATGAGGTCGCGCTGGTGACCGCCAACGACGTCACCGCGCAGAAAGTCGCCGAGCACCAGGTGCGCGAACTCAACCGCCAGTTGCAGGGCAAGGTCGACCAGGTCTCGGAGGTCAACCGCGAGCTGGAGGCCTTCAGCTATTCGGTCTCGCACGATTTGCGCGCGCCGCTGCGCCACATCGGCGGGTTTGCCGACAAGCTCGGCCGCCACCTGGGCGAGCGCAACGACGAGAAGTCCCTGCATTACATCAGCGTCATCACCACGTCCGCGCGGCGCATGTCGCAGCTGATCGATGACCTGCTGGTGTATTCGCGGTTGGGCCGGAGCGCGTTGCGCATGCAGCCCGTGGACCTGCAATCGCTGGTGGAGGAGTTACGCGCCATGCTGGATTCCAATCATGCGCAGGACCAGCCGGGCCACCGCATCGAATGGCGCATCCAGCCCTTGCCGATCGTCGTGGGCGACGAAAACATGCTGCGGCAGGTCTGGCTGAACCTGCTCTCGAATGCGGTCAAGTACAGCGCCGGGTCGAAGCCCGCCGAAATCGCGGTGGAATGGAAGCGGCGCGACGACGGCCAGTTCGAGTTCCAGGTGGCCGACAACGGCGTGGGCTTCGACATGGCCTATGCGGGCAAGTTGTTCGGGGTCTTCCAGCGGCTACACTCGATCAATGAGTTCGAAGGCACCGGTATCGGGCTGGCCAGCGTGCGGCGCGTGCTGACCCGGCATGGCGGCCAGATCCACGCCGATGCGACCCCGGGGCAAGGTGCCCGGTTCACGTTTACCCTCCCTGCAACCGGCGACGCGACGCCCACGGAAACCAAAGCATGAGTCCAATCATCCGTTCCATCCTGCTTGCCGAAGACAGCCCTGCCGATGCCGAAATGGCGATCGATGCGCTGCGCGACGCGCACCTGGCCAATCCCATCGTGCACGTCATGGACGGCATCGAGGCGATGGACTACCTGCTGATGCGCGGCAAGTTCGCGGATCGCCCCGAGGGCCTGCCGGCGGTGCTGCTGCTGGACATCAAGATGCCGCGCATGGACGGGCTGGAAGTGCTGCGCGAATTGCGCAGTCATGAACACCTGAAGCGACTGCCGGTAGTGGTGCTGACCTCCTCGCGTGAGGAAAGCGACCTGGCCCACAGCTGGGACCTGGGCGTGAACGCTTACGTGGTCAAGCCGGTGGACTCCGAACAGTTTTTCCACGCGGTAAAGACCCTTGGAAAGTTCTGGGCCGTGCTCAACGAAACGCCGATCGAACACTAGGCCGGCGAGGCCACGGAGCCGCCATGCTGCGCCTGCTGCTTGTCGAGGATTCGCCTGACGATGCGGACTTGATCCGCTTCGAGTTGGACGCCGCAGGCGTGGTCTACGAGCTACGGCAAGTATGGTCGGAGCGCATGTTGCTGCAGGCACTCGAAGAGTTCACCCCGGACATCGCAGTGAGCGACATGCACCTGCCGGGTTATAGCGGTTTGCTGGCACTGAAACTGCTGCACGATCGCTTGCCGACGCTACCGCTGCTACTGCTTAGCGGTGACCCGGAATGTGCGCCGCCCGACGTTCCGGCACTGGTGCTGGACAAGGTCCACCTCAGCCGGCTGCCGGCGATGATCGTGTTCGCGACCACCACGGACTGACACGCAACGCCCGCACGCGCCCAGTCCGGGGCCCGTGTACACCAAGCGTTGTTGAGGTCGGAGAACGCCATCGGGACAGCCCCGGTGGCGCCGAACTCCAGCATCTGCGTTCATCCATCACGCCACAAACCCTGTATCTCGATCTCGTCGACGCAGCGCCCTTGAGCAAGGCGTTCGTGTGCGCGCCCGAGGTCTTATTCAGCCTCGTGGCGTTCGGGATGCGCGATCCAGGCTGAATGTCAGTGCCAAGAATGATGTAAATACATGTCGGCCCCTCACGCCATCTTCAACAGCCTGAGCAGCAGCTCACGGCTGTCGCAAGGACTGGCGCTGCGTTCAGACTGCCGAGCCTATTGTGGCCCGTGCTTAAACGGAGACCCACCATGAAGAACACGATGTTCAAACAGCTCACCCTCGCGGCCGCGATCGGCACGCTGGCGCTGGCGGCTCCCACAGCCTTCGCCCACGATCAATCCAAGGGCCACGGCAAGCATCAAAACAAGGCGGCAAAGGACTACCGCAAAGCCGTCAAAAAGGCGCACAAGGAAGAAGCCAAGGCCTACAAGCGTTGGGCCAAGGGCCAGAACATCCCGCATGAGTATGTCGTCGAGCGTTACTACGTGCGCGACTATCGCGCCTATAACCTGGCGCAACCGCCGTCCGGTTACATGTGGGTGCGCCCGTACCCCCAGGACAACACCTATTACATGGTGCAGTTGGCCAGTGGCCTGATCTCGCAGATCTTTGGTCGCTGAGTAGAAAGCGAAGGTGCAGTACTCGAAGCCCCGTGAAAGCGGGGCTTCGTCGTGGAGGGGAGACGGATCCCGCTTGGTTGGGTTGAGCAGTCTCGGCAAAGCGGGCTGGTTAAAGCGATCACACTCTTGAAATTCTTGCGGTTATCCTGGCCCTCTTAAAGGGGATCTTGGATGTCTTTAGACTTTGAACTGGATCGTGCGGTTCGCCTCGCCGCTTTCAAATGGCTGGACATGCGTAAAGCGATACTCGGCAACGTACTTCCGCGATCAATTCTGGAAACGGGATTCCAATTTAATGGGATCCAAGTCCCAATCGTAGGTCCGCAGGGAATTTTCAAGCCAAAGCTTTTACCAAAGATTCCGCTCTCCATCACCACCATTCCCGGCGGTCCTTATGACGATGACCTTCGCGATGGCTCCTCGGTAATCCACTATCGATACCGCGGCAATAACGTTCAGCACCACGAAAATGTTGGCGTCAGATACGCGCTAGAAACACAAACTCCGCTCATTTACTGCTATCGAGTAATGCCGGGTAGCTATGTGGTTTCGTATCCTGTTTTCGTGTGTGGGGATGAGCCTGAGAATTTGACTTTCGCGATTCAACTAGACGATGAAGTTGCCCTAGCCAGCTATGCGACTGGGACATCCACAGGATTGAAAGTTCAGGAATCTGCAATCCACCGCCATTACATCACAACAACTGCCAAACGGCGGATTCATCAAGTTGCTTTTCGGGAACGGGTGCTCAAGGCTTATCAGACGCAATGTGCTCTTTGTAGACTCCGACATGGCGCTCTCCTCGATGCAGCTCACATCATTCCAGATGGAGAGCCTGATGGATTACCGGAAGTTTCAAATGGACTATCTCTTTGTAAAATCCACCATGCGGCATATGACCTGAACTACTTAGGGATTACCTCACAATACAAGGTTGAAGTGCGGCAAGACCTTTTAGACGAAGTAGACGGGCCCATGTTGCAGCATGGAATCAAGGCACTGCATGGAGAATCGTTGGTTCTTCCTCGAGTTCAAAACGATCGCCCCTCACCCGTGCGACTAGAGGCGCGCTTCGAGCGATATTTGAAAGCGGGCCGGCCCTCAGGAGAATGAGAATAAGGCGGCCATAAGCCGCCTTTTCCGTCTCGCGCTACAAAGCCTCAAACCCCAATCGGATTCGGCTTCTCCGCATCGATCTTGTAAAGCTTGATCGCGCG
>JBDSGA010000276.1:0-9899 GCA_039919235.1 Thermomonas sp.
TTCATGGATGGAGCTCCTTCGTCAGCTCTGGGTGTGGTGCGGGGTATCGGGTCAGTGTAGTGATTTGGTGTGCAGGAGGTGTTGAGTGCTTACTTTTTGCGATACGGCGACCACGCCGGTTCGCGGACATCGCCTTCGGCCATGACCAGGCGTTGGCGCACCCGCGCATCGGCGGAGACCGCATACAGCACGCCACGGCGCCCCTCTCTGCCTGCGTAAAGGACCATGGCCGCGTTCGGCGCGAAGCTCGGGGATTCGTCCAGTGAACCCGGCGACAGCATGCTCCAGCGCGGGCTACCCAAGCTGCGGTCGAGCATCGCGATGCGATAGGTATTGCCGCTTCCCTGCGCCACGGCGATCTTCTTGCCATCAAAGGACACCGAGGGGCTGGCGTTGTAGCTACCCTCGAAGCTGATCCGGCTCGCGCTGCCACCATTGGTGCTGACCTGGTAGATCTGCGGACGGCCACCACGGTCGGAGGTGAAGTACAGGCTGCCGCCGTCCGGGCTCCACGTTGGCTCGGTATCGATGCCGAAATGCGTGGTGACCTGGGTCAATTGTTTGCTGGCCAGGTCCATCACGTAGATATCGGGGTTGCCGCCCTTGGACAAGGTCAGCGCCAACCGACGGCCATCCGGCGAGAAGCTCGGTGCACCGTTGATGCCGCGGAAGCTGGCGACCTTTTCGCGCGCACCACTGGCGATATCCTGGACGTAGACGGCCGAGTTGCCGGTTTCAAAACTGACGTAAGCGAGGCTGCGGCCGTCGGGATTCCACGACGGCGACATCAGCGGCTCATTGGAATTGACCACGGTACGCGGGCCCCATCCATCGGCATCAGCCACCATCAGCGCATATTTCGAGTTGCGGCCAAGGCCACTGGCGGTGACGTAGGCAATCCGGGTCCAGAACGCACCGGGCGTATCCAATATTTTTTCGTACACCGCATCGGCGATCTGGTGGGCGACATCACGCATGGCGCCGGCCGGCGCAGTCAGGGCGAAGCCAAGCACGCGTTGCTGCTTGGCGACATCGAACAATTCGTATTCCACACGGTAACCATCGCCACTGGGCGTGCTGCGCCCGATCAGCAGGAAGTCCTGCTTGAGCATGCGCCACGTCGGGTAGGCGACCTCGCTACCCTGCGTCGGGCGTTCCGGGAGCCCCAGCTCGGGCAACGTGCGGAACTGGCCGGAACGGGCCAGGTCGGCGCGGATGATGTCGTCGACGTCAGTCGAACCGGACTCGCCACCGAACGGCACCACGGTGATCGGTAGAGCGGCGGCGTTGCCGCCGACGATGTCGATCTCCAGCCCCTTGGACTGCGCCCTTGCACCCAGTGGCGCCAGCAGGCAAAGGATCGCGGCGAAGGCTGTCGTGTTGCGGGAAAGGAGGCGGGTCATGAGTGCTCGGGGACAGTCAGCAAGGTGAACAGGGTCGCCCATCCGGCGTAAAGGAGGATGAACGCGAGCGGACTGCGCGCGCCGGATCAGGCGTTCAATCCCCTTCGGCGACGAAATTGAGGGTCAAGGTGCGGGCAAATACATCCTCGAAGCCGGCATACGGTAGCGGCGACGCCTTCAGCACCGCACGTTCCACCGATTGGCGTCCCAATTCGTCGAACGGGCACGAGCCCGTGAAGGTCACGTCCACCACTTCGCCTCCTGGCAGTTGGCGGATCGACAGCTGGCAACGCTGGCCGAGCTGCACGGATTCCGGTCGCGTCCACTGGCGGAGGATGGCTTGCTGTAGTGCCGCCGAATACTTCGCCAGCAGGTCCGGACTGGTCCCGCGGTTGCCCGGCGGTGGCGCTGCGCGGCTGATGTCGACCGCTTGCTGCGCCCTGGCATCGGCCAGTTGCATGGCACGCATTTCGGCCTGCGTGAGCTCACGCGCGGCCTGCGCGCGCTGGCGGCGGATCTCGGCCAGTTGCTGCTGTTTCAGCGCATCCAGATCGACCTGCGGTGGCTGCTTGCGCTTTGCTTCCTGCTCCCTCGGCTCCTTCGCCACGTCTGGTGACACGGCGTCGCGCTGCACCTTTTCCTGCTCGACCGTGTCCGGTTCAAGTACCGGCGCAGGCGGTACCTGTTCGACAATCGGAGCAGGCAACGGCTCGGGGATCGGCGTCGGCGTCGGTTCCTCGACAGGTTGTGCCACCACCGGCGGTGCCGGGTTTTGCGGCGTGCGCTGCAACGCACGCTGCATCGACGCGCTGAGCGCCGACGGATCGATCAGGTCGGCCTCGATCGGATCGCCCTGCGGCGGTTCAACCATGTTGCTGCGGGTCCAATGCAGGCCGGCGAACATCAACGCGAACAACAGCACGTGCAGGCCGGTGGCCTGCAGCAATGCCCGCTGGGTATCGGCGCGCGTCTCTTTCACGCCTGCGCCTTCATGCGCCTGCCTTCATGCCGGCGCGCTCACTTTCGTTTTGGAGCCGCGGCCTGGGCCGGGTCGCCCATCAGGCCGGCGCGGCTGACCTTGGCTCGTGTCTGCAATATCGATAGCACTTCGTAGACGGTCTGGTAGTCGACACCGCGATCACCCGCCACATACACCGGCAACCTCGGATCCGACGCCATGAACGCGCTTACTTTGGCAACCAGCTCATCCTCGCTCACCGCCTGCGGACGATCCACCCCTTCGTAGGTCAGCGCCAAGCTGCCGTCACTGGCGACCTGCACCACGATAGGCTTCTGCTTGCTCTGTTCCAGCGGCTTGGCATCTGCTTGCGGCAGGTTCACGTCCACGCCCACGTTCAACAGCGGCGCGGTGACCATGAAAATGATCAACAGGACCAGCATCACGTCGATGTATGGCACGACATTGATGTCGGCCTTGAGCTTCTTCCTGCGGTGACGGCGGCTGCCGCTGCTGAGTGCCATGGCGTCCTCAGTCGTCCGTCAGTGTCTGGCGCTGCAGGATCGAGGAGAACTCCTCGCTGAAGGTCTCGTAGCGCACGGCCATGCGCTCGGCGCGGGTGGCGAAGCGGTTGTAGGCCCACACCGCGGGGATCGCCGCGAACAAGCCCATTGCGGTGGCAATGAGGGCTTCGGAAATACCGGGCGCGACCGTGGCAATCGTCGCTTCCTTGACGTTGGCCAGACCCTGGAACGAAATCATGATCCCCCAGACAGTGCCGAACAGGCCCACGTACGGGCTGATCGAACCCACGCTGGCAAGGAATTCCAGGTTGTGTTCCAACCCGTCGAGCTCGCGCGAGGTGGACGCGCGCATGGCCCGTTGTGCACCTTCCAACTGCATGCGTGCATCCACGCCACGGCGCTGGCGGGTGCGGTTGAACTCGCGCATGCCGCCTTCGAAGATCGCCTCCAGGCCTTCGACCTGCCGGTTACGCTCGCTGGCGCCGGCGTACAACTTGGACAACTCCGCGCCGGACCAGAACTGCTCCTCGAACTTGTCGGCTTCACGCTCGGCGCGATCAAGTACGCGTTTCTTGCGGAAAATAATCAGCCACGAGGCAATCGACGCGAGCAGCAGCAAGGCCATCACCAGTTGCACCGGAATACTGGCATGCAGGATCAACTGCAGCATGTCGAAGCCGCCTGCTGCGTGCGGAGCAGCGGCTTGGGCTCCGCTATCGGCAAGCTCCACCGCGCTGGCGGCGGCGTTCTCGGGCAATGCCTGCGGCAGCGATTGCAACATGGTCGACACGGGCATCAAACGTTCTCCACACATGATTTCAATTCGGCATCCATTGGCTCCGGGATCGCGCACGGTCGGAAGCTCGAGGCTTGTAGCGCCGCAATTCGCACCTTGGCCTCGACCAGCAATGCATCACCACGGAAAATCTGCTGGGCCATCTTGAAGCTGGCCCCGCGGCATTCAAGCAGGCGCACGCTGACTTGCAGCTGATCATCCAGCCTGGCCGCGCCGCGGAAGTCGATCTGCATCGCCCGCACCACGAACATCAGGTCGTCCCGGCTGCGCATGGTGTCCTGGTCGAAGCCACGCGACCGCATCCACTCGCTGCGCGCACGTTCCATGAAGGCAAGATAGCGCGCGTGGTAGACAACGCCACCGGCGTCGGTGTCTTCCCAGTAGACACGGACGGGCCAGGAAAAGGGGTCAGAGTGAATTTCCTGCCGACCATCTGTTCGTGACCCGGAATCTTGGTCAGGAAACTTCACTCTGACCCCTTTTCCTTTTCCGACTCGTCCTCTCGCTCCGCCGCGACCAACCCGCTCGCGTTAGCCTTCGGCTTGAAGCCGAGGTGCCGGTATGCGCGCGCCGTGGCCATGCGCCCGCGCGCCGTGCGCACCAGGTAGCCCTGCTGGATCAGGTACGGCTCGATCACGTCTTCCAGGGTGCCGCGCTCTTCGCTCAGCGCCGCTGCCAGTGATTCCACGCCGACCGGGCCGCCATCGAACGCATCGATGATGATCGCCAGCATGCGCCTGTCGAGTTGGTCGAACCCTTCTGGATCCACCTTGAGCATGTCCATGGCGGCGCGCGCGATGGCGGTGTCGATGGTGCCGTCGCCTCGAATCTGTGCGTAATCGCGCACGCGCCGCAGCAAGCGGTTGGCGATGCGCGGGGTGCCACGCGAACGCCGCGCGATTTCATCGGCACCCTCCGCGGCGCAGCTGATCCCGAGGATCTGCGCGGAGCGGCGCACGATCCGGGTCAGGTCTTCGGTCGAATAGAACTCCAGCCGCTGGACAATCCCGAAGCGGTCGCGGAGGGGCGCGGTCAGCAAGCCGGCGCGGGTGGTCGCGCCGATCAGGGTAAACGGCGGCAGGTCCAGCTTGATCGAGCGCGCGGCAGGGCCCTCGCCGATCATGATGTCGATCTGGTAGTCCTCCATCGCCGGATACAGCACCTCTTCCACGACCGGTGAAAGGCGATGGATCTCGTCGATGAAGAGCACGTCGAACGGCTGCAGGTTGGTCAGCAACGCGGCCAGATCACCGGCGCGTTCGATCACCGGCCCGGACGTCACCCGCAGATTGACCCCAAGCTCATTGGCGATGACGTGGCTGAGTGTGGTCTTGCCCAGCCCGGGCGGGCCGAAGATCAGCACATGGTCGAGCGCTTCGCCACGGCCCTTGGCGGCCTGGATGAAGACGTCCATCTGCTCGCGCACGGGCTGCTGGCCGAGGTATTCGTCCAGCCGGCGCGGGCGAATGCTGGCTTCCAGGGCCTCGTCGTCGCGGGCAGCGGCGGGGGCGATGATGCGGTCGTCGGTCATCACTGCATTATGGCCGGGCGCGATGCCTTTTACCGCTGTCCTGCGCAGCCTTGCTCCTCGCCTTCGCCTGTGGCGAAAGGGAGGCAGTGATCAAATTTCGACCGTGGAGCCCAGCTCCACCAACCGATTGCCCGGAATCCGGAAGAAGCCCGTAGCAGGTGCTGCGTTGCGGTGCATGATCGCGAACAGCTTGTCCCGCCACGCCGGCATGTTGCGATGCGGTGTGGCGATGATGGTCTCGCGGCTGGCGAAATAAGTCGTGTCCATCGGATCGAAGTAAATACCACCGGCATCGCAGCTGCGCATCAGTGCCAACGGCACATCGGGGGTTTCCATGAAGCCGTAACGCACCACCACCCGATAGAAATCATCACCACCAATACTGGTCATTTCCAGTCGCTGTTTGGCTGGTGCATACGGCACGTTCAACGTGACCACGGTCAGGAACACGTTGCGCTCGTGCAGCACCTTGTTATGCTTGAGGTTGTGCAACAACGCATGCGGCACCACGCCCTTGTCGGCGGTCAGGAACACCGCGGTGCCCGGCACGCGCACGGGCGGCGCCAACATCAACCCCGGCAGGAAGCTGTCCAGCTGGATGCCTTCCTTGCGCACTTCCTCGTGCAGCAGCTCACGGCCACGGCGCCAGGTCCGCAGCATGGTGAATACCAACAGGCCCAGCACGATCGGGAACCAGGCGCCATGGAAGAACTTGGCACCGTTGGCGATGACGAATGCAAGGTCGACCACGAAGAACACCACGCACAAGGGCAATACCCATTTGCGCGCCTTCGGCCACAAGGCGCGCGCCACGATCGCCAGCAACATCGTGTCGATCAGCATCGTGCCCGATACCGAAATACCGTACGCGGTAGCCAGCGCGGTGGAACTCTGGAACATCAGCACCACCGCCAGCACCAGCACCATCAACAGCCAGTTGATGTAAGGCACGTAGATCTGACCGATGGTGTCGCTGGAGGTGTGCTTGATCAGCATGCGTGGGATATAGCCAAGCTGCATGGCCTGGCGAGCAACCGAGAATGCCCCGGTAATCACCGCCTGCGAGGCGATCACCGCAGCCATGGTGGCCATCACGATCATCGGGATCAGCGCCCATTCCGGCACGGCTTCGTAGAACGGATTGCTGATCGCCGAGGGCTTTTCCAGCACCAGCGCACCCTGTCCAAGGTAGTTGAGCATCAGGCTGGGCAGCACGACGAAGGTCCAGCCGATGCGAATCGGCTTCGGCCCGAAGTGGCCCATGTCCGCATACAGCGCCTCGCCACCGGTGACCGCCAGTACCACCGCGCCAAGGATGAACAGCGCATGCCAGCCATGGGCGATGAAGAATTTCATGCCCCACCAGGGATTGAGCGACTTCAGCACTTCGGGCGCATCGATCACGTTGTACATGCCGATCGCGGCAATCGAGATGAACCACACCATCATGATCGGACCGACCACCTTGCCGATCTTCTCGGTGCCAAATCGCTGCGCCATAAACAGCAGGACCAAGATCACGAGCGTGATCGGCACGATCCAGGCATCCAGGTGTGGCGCTGCGACTTCCAGGCCTTCGACGGCACCCAGCACGGTGATGGCCGGGGTGATCACGCCATCGCCGAAGAACAGTGATGCGCCGAAAATGCCAAGCAGGCCGACGATATACGCCGACCGTCCGCCCTTGGGCAAAGTGCGCTGGGCCAGCGCCATCAACGCCATGATGCCGCCCTCGCCCTCGTTGTCAGCGCGCATGATGATCGTCACGTACTTCAGCGTGACCACGATCATCAGGGCCCAGAACACCAGCGAGAGGATGCCGAGGATGTTGTCATGATTGCCGACCAGGCCGAAATGCGGCGAGAACGCTTCCTTCAACGTGTATAGCGGGCTGGTGCCGATGTCGCCAAACACCACGCCGATCGCGCCCAGCACCATCGTGCGCAGGCCGGACTTGCCGTCGCCATGCGCGTCGCGCGGGCTTTCGAGTTGCAACTGGGACATGCGCGGAGTGTTCCTGAAGGGACTCAGCGAAGCGCGGACTGTAGCGCTTTGCGGATGATGGTGGCGGCATCGTCGCCGTCAACGGCGGCCTTGCGTGCCATGCGGTCCGCTTCGGCCGGCTTGTAGCCCAGCGTCTGCAACGCGCTGATCGATTCGGACAGTGGATCTCCGGGAAGTCCGGATGCGCCCGGCAGTCCGCCAAGCGCGAAATCGGCGGCGCGATCGCGCAATTCCACCACCATGCGTTCTGCGGTCTTCTTGCCGATGCCGGGAATGCGCGTCAACGCAGCGATGTCACTGGTCTGCAGCAGCCGCGCGAACTCATCGACCGAGCTTCCCGAGAGCACCGCCAGCGCAATCTTCGCGCCGATCCCGCTGACCCGTTGCACATCGCGGAACAGGCGGCGCTCGCCCTCGCGCAGGAATCCGTAGAGCGAAACGCTGTCTTCCTTCTGCGCGTAGTGGGTGAACAGCGCGACCTCGCGGCCGACTTCTGGCAAGTCGTAGAACGTGCTCATCGGCGCTTCGAGTTCGTAGCCGACGCCATTGACGTCAATGACCAGCCACGGTGGCGCCTTGTGCGCCAGGATGCCTCTCAAACGTCCGATCATCCCAAGCTCCTCACCTAGACTTCCTCCATGCCGTGCGCGTCGCCACGCCAAGCCGGTTTGCGGTCGCGCGCACGTGCGCATGCGTGATGGCGACCGCCAACGCATCGGCCGCGTCCGCCTGCAGTTTGCCCTGCAGGCCGAGCATGATGCCGACCATGTGCTGGACCTGGGTCTTGTCGGCACCGCCAGTTCCGACCAGGCCCAGCTTGATTTCCTTGGCGGCGTATTCGCTGACCGGCAGGTCGCGCGCAACACATGCCGCAATCGCCGCGCCACGCGCTTGGCCCAGCTTCAGCGCACTCATCGCGTTGTTGGACAGGAACACCTGTTCCACTGCTACTTCATCCGGTTTGTATTGCTCGATCAGGGCCCACAGCCCATCCAGTAGTACGCGCAGACGCAGCGGAAAGGATTCAGCGCCAAGCAGATTGATTGGCTGGTGGTGCACATGCACGACCTTGCCGCCAGCGGCGACATCAATGATGCCCACGCCGGTCCGCTGGGAACCGGGGTCAATGCCGAGGATGCGGGTCACGATGACAGGTGGCGATACCGGTGCGCTCAGGCGCCGGCACCATCTCCAAGTTCGGCGTTGCTATGGACGGACTGCACATCGTCCATGTCTTCCAGCCAGGCCAGCAGCTTGTGAACTTGCTCTGCGGTGTCGCCGTCGACGGCGATGTCGTTGTCAGCGCGCAGGGTGATCTCGGCGATGTCGGGCGCCAGGCCCGAAGCATGCATCGCGGCCTTGAGCGCTTCGAACGCGTCGGGCGAGGTCAATACATCGATCGCCCCGTCTTCCGGATACACGATGACGTCATCGGCACCGGCCTCGATCGCCGCATTGGTGATTGCGTCTTCATTGGCGCCGGGCGCGTAACTGAGCACGCCGAACTTGTGGAACATGAAGGCAACCGAGCCCTCGGTACCCATGTTGCCGCCGAACTTGACGAAGGCATGGCGCACCTCGGCCACGGTGCGCACGCGGTTATCGGTCAGGCAATCGACGATGATCGCGACGCCGCCGGGCGCGTAGCCCTCGTAGCGGATTTCCTCGTACTCGACACCTTCAAGTTCGCCGGTGGCTTTCTTGATCGCGCGCTCGATCACTTCCCTGGTCATGTTGACACCAAGACCCTTGTCGATCGCGCCACGCAGGCGTGGATTGCCCGCAGGATCGCCGCCACCGGCGCGCGCAGCGACCGAGATCTCGCGGATCACCTTGGTGAAGATCTTGCCGCGCTTGGCGTCCACCGCGTTTTTGCGGCCTTCGATGGATGGACCACGTCCCATGCGTTGTCAGCTTGTTGCGGGAAAGTCGCGGAGTATACGACCCCTGCTTAGTCGGCGTGCTCAAATCGACCTTCACGCAGGAATTCCGTGACCCTGTGTGCGGCCGCATCGGAAAACAACAGACCGCTATGGCTGGCGTGCACCACCGCGTGGTCGGCCAGGCCCGGTACCCGGGTTTCGGCGATGGCGACGGTGCCGTCATGTTCACAAGCGAAATGCGCGACCACGCCACCGAGGCCACGCGGCACGCAGCCGGCGACCGCGCCCACCTGCAGCCCGGCCGGAATCTGGCCGATGCCGGATGCCAGTAGCGCGCGGCTGTGCCCGACCAGGGTGGCACCTGCGGGAATTCTCGCCACGATGCTGGTCGCGGCCTGGCTGCCCGCCAGCGGTGAGCCCAGGCAGACGATGCGACCGATGCGATCCGGCTGCAGCCGCTGCGCTGCCCGCAAACTCAGCAGCCCGCCCAGGCTGTGCGCGACCACATGGGTACCCGGATTGTTGGCCATGTCATCTGCCAGCCGCGCGACCACCGCGTCGGTGTCCTGCATCAGGCTGTAATAGCCAAACAGCGCGGTGTCGAAGCCCTGACTTTGCAGCCGGGTCGCCAGCCAGCGCATGGCGAAACTGCGCATCCACAGTCCGTGCACCAGCAGGACGCGATTGCTCATCACACGGCCGGCTTGCGCCGATACATGAATTCGCGGTCACGCTGCTCACCGACGATGAATGCGTATTCGCCCGCGTACTCGAAGCCGTGGCGGCCATAAAACCGCTGC
>JBDSGA010000277.1:0-5160 GCA_039919235.1 Thermomonas sp.
GGGTATCACAACCCGATCGGTGACTACTGGCTGGTGCTGCATTCCAGCGCCCATGCGTGGGCGGAAATCTGGCTGCCGCGACGCGGCTGGGTGCGGGTGGATCCCACCGCCGCGGTTGCGCCGGAACGCGTGTACGACACGCTTGCAGACCGGCAACCCGGCCGCATCGGCAGCTTCACCGGGCTGGTACCGATGTTCAACGCCAGCGACTGGATGCGCCGCGGCTGGAACGACTTCGTGCTCGGCTACAGCGCGCAACGCCAACAAAACCTGCTGGATGCCTTCGGCATGGACAACCTGGGCATGCGCGGACTGATCCTGGTCTTCGCGTTCATCGCCGGGCTGGCACTGACATGGATGGCATGGCTGATCGCCCGCGGCGAACGTGAACGCGATCCATTGCTTCGCGCATGGCGAGGATTGGGCGCGCGTTACGCGCGGATCGGCCGCGGTCGCCTCGCGCATGAACCAGCACAGGCCTGGGCTGAACGGGCGGGCGCGGATGTGCCAAAAGCCGGGCAAGCATTACGCTCGCTCAGCCAGCGTTTCTCCAATGCACGGTACGCTCGGTCTGGTGCTAGCAACCCAGTGCAGGCGGACGAGTTGCATGCCCTGTTGAAGGACATCGACACGCATCGGCCATGACCTGGAATAAACGACCACCCGCGTGCCCGATCCAACATTGTTTGCCTTGATCCAGCGTCATCCACTTCGAGGAATCGCCATGAACATGCGACTGACCGCAACCTGCCTTGCCACCGCCCTGCTGGCCGCGTGCGCAACACCACCAGCACCCTTGCAAGGCCAGTTTCAGGCGTTGAGCGCACACGAGGCCGCCAGTGGCGACTTCACCGGCAGCATGGTCCGCTGGGGTGGTCGCATCATTCGCACCGAGCCACGTCCGGACCGGACCTGTTTCGAAGTCATCTCGACCAGGCTTTCCGCCGACACCCGACCGTATTGGGCGACTGACGACACCAAGGGCCGCTTCATCGCATGCCGCACCGGTTTCTACGACCCGGCACTGTTCGAAGCGAACCGCGAGGTCACGTTCTCGGGCCGCATCGACGGCTATGAAGTGCGCAAGGTAGATGGATTCACCTACAGGTTCCCACGCGTTTCCGCCGATGTGGTCTATTTGTGGCCGCAGCGCGAGCGGGTCAATGTGGTGACCCAACCCACGTTTGGCTTTGGTTTCGGATTCGGTAGGCGCTGGTAGATTGGGTAGGCGCTGGTAAGCGACGGAGCCGGAACCTTCCCGGAATCGATCAGGTTGGCGTTCCAAACCGCCCAAGGGGTGCGCCCGCCAACAAATGCAGGTGGACCTGGAATACGGTCTGCCCGCCATCTTCATTGCAATTCATGACGATGCGATAACCGTTTTCCGCGAAACCTTGGGCGTTTGCGTACCGCGCGGCTGCGGTCGCCAACCTGCCAATCACCACCGCCGCATCCTCGGGCACATCATTGAGCGTGGCGAAATCCTGTTTCGGTACGAACAGCACATGGACGGGTGCTTGTGGCGCAATGTCGCGAAATGCGAACAAATGCTCGTCCTCATAGACGATGTCGGCCGGAATCTCGCGGCGCAGGATCTTGTGGAAAATCGTCTCGCTCATCGCACCGGCTCCTTTGCGTCCTGAGTTCTGGGTGCGTCGTTGGGAATTTCGCTGCGGGTGCCGAACGCATGCGACAAGGTGCCGCGATCCACATATTCCAACTCACCACCCAATGGCACGCCATGCGTAAGCCGGCTTGGCTGCACGTTTTGCGCACGCGCCAGCTGCGCCAGGTAATGCGCGGTGGCCTCGCCTTCCACCGTGGGATTGGTGGCCACGATCAATTCCCTGACGTCACCCTCGCCTAGGCGCTGCACCAATTGATCCAACCCCAGCTCACGCGGGCCGATGCCGTCGAGCGGGCTTAGCCGTCCCTGCAGCACGAAATAGTGGCCGCGGAAACCGGTGGCCTGCTCAATCGCCAATCGATCCGCCGGCGATTCCACCACGCACAACAAATGCGCATCGCGTGATCCGCTGGCGCAGGTCGGGCACGTGTCGGTTTCACTGAAATCACGGCAGCGGCGGCAATGGCCGATCCGCTCCATTGCGTCCGCCAGCGCACCTGACAAACGCTTGCCGCCTTCGCGCTGGCGCTCCAGCAGGTGGTAAGCCATGCGCTGCGCGGATTTCTGGCCGACGCCGGGTAAGACGCGCAAGGCGTCGATCAGTTGCTCGAGTAGCGAAACACTCATGGTGATTTCGTCATGCCTGCGCCCATCCACCCAGGCAAGGACACAAGAAGCGATGACTGCACGATCAAAACGGCAGCTTCATGCCCGGCGGCAATTGCATGCCGGACGTGGCGGCGGCCATCTTCGCCTGCGACTCGGCGTTGATCTTGTTGACGGCATCATTGAATGCCGCTGCGATCAGGTCTTCGGCCATTTCGGGATCCGCCAGTGCCGCGGGATCAATGCGGACCTTGCGGCAGTCCATGCGCCCGCCGATCGTCACGCTGACCATGCCGCCACCCGCGCTGCCTGTCGCTTCCAGCGCGGCGACTTCGTCTTGCGCCTTCTGCATGTTTTCCTGCATCTGCTGCGCCTGCTGCATCAGCTGGGCGATGTTTCCACGCATGCGACACCCTCGTTGTGTTCGTGAGCTTAAAGAGATGGCGACGACTGACGCAGGTTCAACTGTCGCCTAGTGGCCGGATCGAATCCGGCACGATGTGCGCGCCATGCACCTTGACCAGTCGCTGGATGTCGGGATCGGCAGCGAAACCCTGTTCGGCGCCCACCTGTTTCTGGTCGCGCTCGCGTGCGTTGCGGACGCGCGCGGTGTCACCACGTGCCGGACCGGTCTCGAACCGCAATTGGACTGGCCCGCCAAGCATGGTCGCGACAGCATCGCCCAATTGCAGCACCAGGCTCGGTGATTTCAGGTGTTCGTCGCCCGGCGACAGTGACAGCAGCAACACACCATCCGTATGCGCGATGAAGCCGGAATGCTCAGCCAGCAGTCGCACCGGGCCACGCACATCACTGCGCGCAACCAGGTCCAGCCAGTGTTCGGTATCGGTGACCAGCAGGCTCGATGCAACGGCTGCAGCGACAACTGCAGGCGCGACAACCCCCGGCACATTTTCTCGGTGTGCTTCGATATTCACGGCAGGCTTCGGAACCTGCACTAGCGGCATGACGGGTGGCGAAGGCTCTGACAATGCAGCACGTGCCTGCTCCGCTGCAGAACTTGATGATTGCCGACGTGCTGGCGCGGCGGTCGAAGCGGATGTCGTCGGGCGCGCCGACGTGGCCTGCACGCCCTCCTGGCTCGGCCGGAACGCGAGCATCCGCAACAAGCTCATCTCAAAGCCCGATCGCGGACTGGGCGCGTAGCCGAGATCGCGGCGCCCGTTCAGTGCCATCTGGTACCAGAGCTGCACGAGTTCAGGCCGCAATTTTTGCGCCAGGCCTTCGACATCAATCGCATCGCCGGTGACCTCGACCTCAGGCACCAATTGCCGGACCTGGATACGGTGCAGCGCATCGCTGATGGCATCCAGCACGCTGCTCCAGTCGGGTGAAAAGTCTGCCAGTTCCGCGGCTTCCGCCAGCAGGCGCGCACCGTCACCGTCGCCCAGCGCGGCCAGCAACGCCTGCACCCGGCTACGATCCACCGTACCCAGCATGGTGGCAATCGTCGCCGAATCCAGTCGACCGACCGCGGCTCCTGAACCGCAATACGCGATTGCCTGATCCAACAATGACAAGCCATCGCGCAGGCTGCCATCGGCAGCCACCGCCATCTGGTGGATCGCGTCGTCGTCGGCCTCGATGTTTTCGGCGACAAGAATCCTGGCGATCTGGCCGCTGATCTGCTCGACATCCAAGCGCTTGAGGTTGAACTGCAGGCAACGCGACAGCACGGTGACCAACAGCTTCTCGGGGTCGGTAGTGGCGAACAGGAACTTGACATGCTCTGGCGGCTCTTCCAGCGTCTTCAACAACGCGTTGAATGCCTGCTTGGACAGCATGTGCACTTCGTCGATCAGGTAGACCTTGTAGCGGCCACGCGACGGCATGTACTGCGCGTTCTCAATCAGCTCGCGCACGTTGTCCACGCCGGTATTGGACGCGGCGTCGATCTCCAACAAGTCGATGTAGCGACCGCTGTCGATCGCCAGGCAGGTCTCGCATTCGCCGCACGGGTCAGCGCCGCTGCCACGCTCGCAATTGAGCGACTTGGCGAAGATGCGCGCGATCGTGGTCTTGCCCACGCCACGGGTGCCAGTGAACAGGAACGCATGGTGCACGCGGCCGGTTTCCAGCGCATTGGTCAGCGCGCGGACCACGTGTTCCTGGCCGACAAGTTCGGCGAAACGCTTGGGGCGCCACTTGCGGGCGAGTACGAGATAGGACATGGCCCATTCTGCCATGCCTCCATGTCGCGCCCCACGCCCCGACCGTTCGGGATGGTTCCGAATCGACAGGCCAGCATGATTTCCTTGTGGCACGGACCCGCGATGGATAGAATGCGCGGTTCCGGAGAGGTGTCCGAGCGGTTGAAGGAGCACGCCTGGAAAGTGTGTAAGCGTCTAAACCGCGCTTCGCGGGTTCGAATCCCGCTCTCTCCGCCAGTTATTCAAAACCCCTGATTATCAGGGGTTTTTTTTAAACTTGATTGGACGTCGCTATCTCCGCCCCGATGTTGTCTGGACAACACAGCTGGCCAGGCTTGGCGTCAAGCAACACGTTGCTGGCGCTCGCGCCACCGCAGGGCCAGCAACGCCACCACCAGCCCTGCTTCATTGGCAAGCACGTCGTGCCATTCGACGGCGGGGAGCGCCAAGATCCACCACTGCCCCACTTCCAACAGCGCGGCCAGTGCTGCGAGCGGGATGAACACGCGCACACGACGCTCTGCGAACCAGCCGAACCATCCTCCAACCGCAGCGAACAGCGCGACATGCGCGATGGCATCCGCCATTGCTGCATTGCCCGCACTGGGGTGGCTGGGCAGGCAATACACCGCCGACAGCAGCAGTACGCCGATGCAGCCCAGCAAGATGGCATTCCGGCGCGTCATCCGTCCAGATCCGATGCAGGCTTAACCCGCTGCCGCCATCAGCGCGCGGATTTCGGCGACGCGCGGATCG
>JBDSGA010000278.1:0-5418 GCA_039919235.1 Thermomonas sp.
CGGTCGAGGCGATTCGCCCCGCCATCGAAGCGAAACAGCACGGCATCACGCTGGACGTGGAGCCGGCACCAATGTGGGTGGATGGCGATCGTGCGCGGCTGGTGCAGGTCATCAGCAACCTGCTGCACAACGCTGCCAAGTTCACCCCGTCCGGCGGGCATGTCGTGCTGTCGTTGGTGCGCGCAGGTGATACCGCGCAGATTGGCGTGCGCGACAATGGCCCGGGCATCAAGCCAAGCGATCTGGCCTACGTGTTCCGCCTGTTCGCCCAAGGCGGCGCCGACATGGCCAGCCGCGAGCACGGCGGCTTGGGCGTGGGGTTGAGCCTTGTCCACCAGCTGGTCACCGACCACGGTGGCCAGGTCAGCGCGTTCTCCTCGGGCCAGCCCGGCCAGGGTGCGGAATTCGTCGTGACCCTGCCGTTGATCCTTGCGCCGGAAGTGACTGCGGATCAACGTGCGAAGGGTGGCCAACCGCTGCCATGAACGCAAACGCCATGACTCACCAAGGCCCGCAGATGATCCGATGGCATGCGTTTTTGATCGCAGCGCTACTGTTACCCGGTTGCGGCCCACATGGCGGACCCGCTGCTGCTGGCAAGTCATCGGCCAGCATCACCCAAGGCATTCCCTCCGATGCTCCCTACATCGCAGGCACCATCACCACGGTGAGCGCGGAACATATCCTGGTAGAGGAGAACGCGGCGCAGGCATCCGGCTCCGCCAAGAGCAGCCTGCGGCTCACCGCCAACACCCGAATCTTGCGCCGCACCGGTGGCGCCGCACGTGCGACTGACTTGAAAGTGGGGCAGCGCGTGCAAGCCTGGGTTTCGGGGCCGGTGATGGAGTCGTATCCGACCCAGGGCACGGCTGCCGTCATCGTCATCGAACCATCAGATGGTTAATGTGTGCCGGGGCTGATCGCGTGCTTGATCGATGGTGCCGTTCGTCACGTTAGCCAGGTGCGTGTGCTGACTTGCCATGAAGCATGAGGATGGTTTTTTCCAGCTCGGCCGGATCCACCGGCTTGACCAGGAATGCGTCGAACCCGGCCTCTTGCGCGCGCGCGCGGTCGGCAGCTTGGCCAAACCCGGTCAGCGCGATCAATTGCGGGGTGGCATCGCCCAAACGCGCGCGCAAATGGCGCGCCAGTGTCAGTCCATCCATCCCGGGCATGCCGAGATCCAGCACGGCGACTTCGGCGCCGAAACCGGCTGCCTTCTCCAGCGCCTCGGCGCCGCTGCGCGCGGCCAGCACGTCGCATCCACACAACTGCAACATCCAGGTCAACGTGGTCAAGGCATCGACGTTGTCGTCCACCAGCATCACCCGTGTTCCGGTGATGTCGGCGGCATCGGCAGCTGCTGCCGTGTGGCTGATGCGTGCGGATACGCGTCGCGGCAGCTCGACGTGGAACGTGCTGCCACGTCCGGGGCCGGGGCTTTCTGCCCAGACCCGCCCCTCGTGGTGACGCACCAGGTTGCGCACGATCGCCAAGCCCAGCCCCAGGCCGCTGGCGAACGCGCCCGCGTGCCCGCCTTGCTCGAACATCTCGAACACTTGCTCAAGCTGTGCGGGGGCCAGGCCGATGCCTTGGTCGTGGATGCTGACACGCACGCTGTCACCGTCCACGCGGGCATTTACGCGAATCTGGCTGTCTTCATCGCTGTATTTGGCGGCGTTCCCCAGCAGGTTGGTAAACACCTGCACCAGGCGCGACGGATCGCCAAAGACCGGTAATCCTGACGCTGGCACGTCCCATCGCAATGTCTTGCGCTTGAGGCCCAGATCCGGCACCGACTCACGGGCCCGTGCGAGCACATCGGCCAGCTCCAGCGGCACGCTTTCCAGGGTCAACTTGCCGCGCGCGATGCGGGAGATGTCCAGCAAGTCTTCCACCAGTCGCTCCATGTGGCGTACCTGGCGCTTGACCACGTCAAGCTCGGGCTGCCATTGCCCACGCAAATGCAGGACTTCCAGGCTGGTCACGATGGGCGAGAGCGGGTTGCGCAACTCATGGCCCAGCATCGCCAGGAACTGATCCTTGGCACGGCCTGCTTCCACTGCGCGGCGCGCCTGTTCGCCATGCTGGCGCGCGGTCTCGTCCAACTTCAGTCGGGTTTCATCCAGCACCTTGGCCTGCGCTGCGTACTGGCGCATCTCCGTACGTGCGGTGCGCAGTTCGCCCGCGATCGCGCGGCTCTGTTGTTCGCACGCCAAGGTGGCGCGCAGCAGGGCCCACACCGGTTGCAATGCCTCCAGCACGTGCGCGCTTGGCGACCCACCGACCAGCACCAGCGCGACGCCGCCATCGGAATGGGCCAACGTCGTTTGCGGGCTCTCGCCGTGCAGCGCCTCGACTTCGCTGCGCGAAATGCCCGGGTCCCGCAGGGTCCTCAGCAGGGCGCGCCAGCCCGCACCACGCGGCAGCGTCTGGCGCGCACCAAGCACCGGCAGCATGGAATCGCTGTCTTCGTCATGCACCAGCAGCAAGGCGTCATCCGCGCCGGCCAGCTGGGCCAATTCGCGCAGGGTCCCGTTACGGTGCTCCTGGTGGCACAAGCGCGTCGCCCAGTTGATTGCCGCGCGCGCGTCCATGCTCAGTCCGCGATCACCAGAACCACTGCCGTGCAGTTGTGGAACCCACTGAACTGACCCTCCGCGCGCGCGATCTGGCCGTAGGTGTTGCAACCGACCATCTTGGCTGGACCCAACTGCTCGACCACGGTGCCCAGTTCGTAGGCGAAGTCATCCCCCAGGCGCAGTCGGGTGGCCACGCAATCGAAGAACAGCGCGGCGCCGGGCGGTTGCCCATTGAGGGCTGCCATCGCGTTGGTGGTCGCGCGGGCGGCCGCCTGTGAAGCAGATTTGCTGGAGGTATTCATGATGTGCACGCGGGCGTGCTCGGGGATTTCCGCGGCGCAGGTGATGCTGCCATCGTCGTGCACCGCCAGCGGAACCCGCAGGCGATATCCGTCGCCCGTGGCGATGCCCAGGATGTTGTGCAGGAAATACGGCATCGGATCCTCAGGATTGAATTCCTTGCCCTGTGTCTTGGCATGCGCTTCGAATGCCTCGATCGCCGGCAATCCGTTCAACCCGACCAGGCGCATCCCATCGACCTCGGTCGCCCGCATCGCCGCGCTGGCGGGTTCCCAGCCATGCCCAACGCCCACGCCGATCGGTTTGTGGCTGAGTATCTCCAGCGCAACGGCGGCATCGGTGTATGCCTCGGTGCCGAGGAACACGCGCGTTTCCGCGAAGCGGGCATCATCGCCTGCGCCGCCGCCTGCCAACACGTAGCGGCCTGAGGTGCGCAGGGTCAATTCCTCGACCAGCGCATCCGCATGTCCGGCCAGTGCGTCGCTCATTACCAGCGCCGCGCGGTGCGGGTAGTCGCTGTCCAGTCCCTGGAAACCCGACACCACTTCACGCGCGGCATTGCGCCCATCCCGGCTCACGCCGTGGCCGACGCCGACCGCAAACTTGAGTTCCTTCGAGCGGATCGCAAGGGCGCTGGCCGAACCAATCCCAGCCGATGCGTGGGTGAACTCGCCTGCCGAAGACGACCCCACCAAAATGCCCGGTTGCACCAGATCCTTGAGCTCGGCCAACAGCGCTTGTGCGTCGTAGGCCGAGGAGGCGAACAGCACCAAGGCGTCTGGAGGGCCATCCATATGACGCTGGATTTGCGCGGCAAGATCCCGCGCCGCTTCTAGTGCATCCGGCGCATTGGTATGTACCGCAGCAACTTCGGTCATGGCAGTCCGCTCGTTCGATTTTTATGGGCGAACTTTATTGCAAACGAACCGCCGTTCGCTTCACGGATTGTTCACGCCATGAGCGGATTTAGAACGATTCGTGACGTAACTAAAGCGCAGCGGATTGTGATGTCGAATGGGGTGTCTGCTTGGCCTGGGATCGGGCAGGGAGACGCCGTGGTTGACGTGCACTGACTCTCTTGATGGGCGTCAGCCACGCCGGGCAGCCTCGATCCCTGCGATATCGATCTTGTCCATGTCCATCATCGCCTCGAACGCGCGCTTGGCCGCGGCCGGGTCGGGGTCGCTGATGGCGTCAGTCAGCGCGCGCGGGGTGATCTGCCATGACAGGCCCCACTTGTCCTTGCACCAACCGCAACTGCTTGCCTGACCACCATTGTCGATGATGGCATTCCACAGGCGGTCGGTTTCGGCCTGGTCATCGGTTGCGACCTGGAATGAAAAGGCCTCGCTCTGGGTGAACTGGGGCCCGCCATTCAGGCCGAGACACGGGATGCCGATCACGCTGAATTCCACCGTCAACACATCGCCTTGCTTGCCCGAGGGATAGTCACCGGGCGCGCGATGGACGGCGTTGACCGCGCTGTCGGGAAACGTGGCGGCGTAAAAGGACGCTGCGTCGAGGGCGTCGCGGTTGTACCAGAGGCAGATCATGTTCTTGCTGGTCATGCACATCTCCTGAGGCTGCGAATGAAACGGGAGCCGGCTTGAGTTCGGAGCGTAGCAGCCGTTGCAGTCAGCCGATCATGACATGCAGCAACTGGCTGACCCCGTCCACCGCCAGCTCCACCCAGATGAGCACGACGACGCTGAAAATAGCGATCCCAGCAAGGAGTTTGTGGCGCTTTTGCGTCGTCCTGCTTGCCACGTACTCGAAGGCCATGCCTGCACCGAACAGCAGGGCGCCCAAGAGCACGAAGTCCATCGGGCTCCAACGCCAGCCGTCCCCTTCCGCGAGGTTTCGGTCGAGGTAGGTCATGAGCAGCGGAATCATCAGGATCAGCCCGGTCGCGATGGCGGGGCGTGTCATCAAGGGGTGCTTGTGCGTATCGGTCATGGCGGCGTCTCGCTGTGGAAGTAGCGAGAGGGTGGCGCCGATGTGTGAAGTCTTTACGAAGTGGAGCGGGGCATGCGTTGCGCGCGTATTCGTTGCCCCCGCCTTCACGGTCAGCCCCGCTAGGCTATTGCGCTATTTCTTGTGGAGCGGCTCCATGAACGAAACCTCATCCGGCTTGGTGCGAACCGCACAAGTGGTGAAGTTCCTGCTGAAGTACCGAAACGCGGGCGTATTCTCCGGGCTGGACGCGGACCATGCCACGCCAGCTCCCGGGTCGGATGCTGCGGTCGCCACCGACGGGACGCCCGAAGCCTTCGTGACCGACCTGGAGGCGCTCGGGCCCACCTTCATCAAGGTTGGGCAGAGCCTCTCCACGCGCCCGGACATGGTGCCGCCCGCCTACATCACCGCCTTGATGCGCATGCAGGACAACGTCGCGCCATTGCCGGCCGCAGACGTGCGCGCGGTGATCGAGGAAGAACTCGGGGCGAAAGTCACGACACTGTTTTCCGAATTCGATGATGACCCGATTGGCAGTGCATCGCTTGCGCAGGTGCATCGTGCGCGGCTGCGTGACGGA
>JBDSGA010000279.1:0-3090 GCA_039919235.1 Thermomonas sp.
CCTGCACCATTGTCAATTTGGTCGGCCTGCGCCAAGCCGGTCGGCTGCAAGTGGTTGCGACCGCGCTGAAGCTGGTGCCGCTGCTGTTGTTCGGGATCGTCGCACTGTGGTTCGTCGACGCGCACAATTTCGTGCCATTCAACCCGAGCGGAAAATCCGCGCCACAGGTGGCGCAGGTTACGGTGATCCTGACGATGTGGGCATTGTGCGGGCTCGAGGTCGCGACCGTTCCTGCAGGCTCGATCCGTGATGCCAAGCGCACCATCCCACGCGCGACGATCCTTGGCACGCTGTTGGCCGGCATCGCCACGATCCTGGCCTGCACCGTGGTGATCGGGCTGGTGCCGACCGACGTGCTGAAAGGTTCCGGCGCACCGATGGCCGAAGCCGCCGGACGCGTGTGGGGACCGGGCGCCGCGATTGGCGTTGCCGTGCTGGCCGCCGTCTCGACGTTTGGTGCGATCAATGGCTGGGTGCTGGTCTGCGCGCAGGTGTCGCTGGCCGCTGCCCAGGACGGTTTGTTCCCACGCCCGTTCGCGCGGCTGGACCGCAACGGCACGCCCGCGTTCGGCGTGATTGTTGGCAGCGTCCTCGCGACCGTGCTGGTGATCGCCAGTTACAGCCGCTCGCTGGTGGAATTGTTCACCTTCATCCTGTTGATCTCGACCTCGGCCATCCTGCTGCCGTACGCCGCTAGCAGTGCAGCGTGGCTGCGCAGTGGCGGCAACAACGGCGGTCGCGTGGTTGCGTGCCTTGCCTTGGTTTACAGCATTTATGCGCTGACCGGCGCTGGCGCCGAAGCGTTGGGCTGGGGGGCGGTGTTGCTGCTGGCGGGCGTGCCGGTCTATGTGTGGATGCGCCGAGTGAACCGGCTGCAGCCGATTGTTGCCCCTGAGCCGGTGGCCTGACACGACGCTAAATCTCATCTGGCACTACATCTTGTCCGTAGGCTCCAGCCCCATTACCTGCGCCGCGGATGCGGTACGCAATCGGCGCTGGTCGTGTTGCTCGCGGTGCCAGACCAGCCACGCCCCGATGCTGAAGGCCGATGACGTCAAGGCCAGGCCAATGCCGCTGCCGCTGACCATCGAGGCCAACACGCCGGCCACGACCGCATTGGACAACAAGCCAGTGAACGCCTGCAGCGATGATGCCCCGCCGCGCTGGTGTGGATACATGTCCAGAATGGCGAGTGTCAGGATCGGAAACACCAGCGCGATGCCGAATGCATTGAGACTTACCGGCAGCACCGCCCACGGCAAACGCGGAGCGTCTACCAAGAGGTTGTAGCCGACGTTCAGCAGTGCGCCCAGCCCACAACACGCAAACCCGATATTGGCCAGGCGCACGCCATCAATCCGCCCGGCGGCGCGTCCGGACACGTACGCACCCAGCATCATTCCGCTGATCATCGGTACGAAGAACCAGCCAAACTGATCTGCGCCCAATCGCATCAGGTCGAGCACGAACGCAGGTGCCGACGCGATGTACAGGAACAGTGCGCCGAAATTCAGCGCGCCGGCGATCGACAGCCGCACGAAACGCGGATTGCCGAGGATCCCCAGGTAATTCCGCAGCAACGCCGAGGGCCGCAGGCGCACGCGGGCTTCGGGCGGATGGGTCTCCGGGAGCATGCGTGCAGCCACGATCCACAGCACGGCTGCGAACAGCGCCAGGAACCAGAAAATCGCCTGCCACCGGCTCCAGCCCACGATCCAGCCGCCGATGATCGGTGCTACCGCCGGCGCAATGCCGAAGATCATCGAGACCTGGCTCATCAGGCGCTGCGCATCGTCGCCATGCAGCACGTCGCGGATCACCGCGCGGCCCACGATCATCCCCACGCCCGCGCTCAATCCCTGCAACGCACGAAAAAACAGCAGCATCGGCATCGATGTCGACAGCGCGCAGCCCACCGATGCCAGCACGAACACCGCCAGCCCGGCCAGGATAACGCGCTTGCGTCCGATCGCATCCGACAGCGGGCCATGCACCACGCTCATCGCCGCATAGGCCAGCAGATAGACACTGATGGTCTGCTGCATCGCCAGCTTGCCTGCGCCAAGATCGGCGCCGATCTGCGGGAAGGCGGGGAACACGGTGTCGATCGAGAACGGCCCGAACATCGCCAGCCCACCGAGAATGACGGCCAGCCGGCCGTAGGTCACCTTGAGCAGTTTCGGTTGCGGTTGCATCGAGGAATGGTACGGAAACCAGCGAGGAAGCGGCCATGCCGCGCTCATGAAGCGGCTATAATCCCGCTCGTGCATGGTGGGAGAAGTGGCGCGTAGCGCTGCTGCCGAAGGCGCAACCGCCCGGAATCGCTCAGGCCCGATACCGTCATGTGACCACACTCTGGAGAGATCGGCAGCGCATGCTTGCCGGCGCCGAAGGGGCAAGAAGTCGCTGCAGGTTCCCCTCCCCTGCCTGCGCGCTTCCAAACTCTCAGGCAAAAGGACAGAGGGGCGAACGGGGATTTCGAGCGGCGCAGCCGCGAGCCCGTGAGCGCCCATCGGCCTGCAAGCCGATGGGCAGGAACATCCCACCTTCAGCCCTCCGGATGCCTGCCACCATGTCGACCCGCACCTCGCTGCGCACGCTCGAGCACCACGACGCCTTCATCGAACGCCACATCGGCCCGAACGATGCGGAGATCGCCACGATGCTGGCCGAGGTCGGTCATGACTCGCTGGAAACCCTGACCGACGCCATCGTCCCGGCTTCGATCAAGTCCGCCAATCCATTGGCCATGCCGAACGCGGTCAGCGAAGTCGAAGCGCTCGCCCAGATTCGTGCCATTGCGCAGAAGAACCAGGTGTTTCGCAGCTTCATCGGCCAAGGCTATTACGGCACCCACACGCCCAACGTGATCCTGCGCAACATCCTCGAGAACCCGGCCTGGTACACCGCCTACACGCCGTATCAGGCAGAAATTTCACAAGGCCGGATGGAAGCGCTGATCAACTTCCAGACCATGATCACCGACCTCACCGCGATGGACATCGCCAGCGCCTCGCTGCTGGACGAAGCCACCGCCGCAGCCGAGGGCATGACCCTGGCCAAGCGTTCGGCGAAGTCGAAGTCCAACAC
>JBDSGA010000280.1:0-6288 GCA_039919235.1 Thermomonas sp.
CCGTGATGGAAGGCCGCGACTCGCCACCACCGATGGGTTGGAGCCCGGGCGGAACGGCGCGCGAGGAAGCCAAGCCGATGATCATCGGCGGGCCCGCCGCGCAGACCTGATCGCATGGTTGCCGAGCGATGATGAAAAGGCCAGAGTCCGCTCTGGCCTTTTTCATTGGCACGACTCACATGTTCGACACATCCCCACAACTCGACTGTGCCGGTCGCATGGTCTCGCTCGATCGCCCACGGATCATGGGCATCTTGAATGTCACCCCGGATTCTTTTTCCGATGGCGGTTCGCATTTCGATGTCGATGCTGCAGTGGCGCATGGACGGCGTTTGGCAGAAGAGGGCGCGGACATCCTGGATGTCGGTGGCGAAAGTACGCGGCCCGGTGCAAATGAAGTCCCGCTGGAGGAAGAACTTCGTCGCGTGATTCCAGTGATCGAGCGACTTGTGCGCGAAACCTCACTGCCAATCAGCATCGACACGTCCAAGCCTGAAGTGATGCGTGCGGCGGTCGCGGCAGGCGCCGGCATGGTCAATGATGTCTATGCACTTCGTCGCGAGGGTGCGCTTGAAGCGGCGGCCGAGCTGCGCGTGCCGGTGGTGCTGATGCACATGTTGGGTGAGCCGCGTTCGATGCAGGACGCGCCGCACTATGACGACGTAGTAGCCGATGTGCATCGCTTCCTGACCGAACGCATCTTCGTCGCCGAAATGGCAGGCATCGACAAAAAAAGAATCCTGATTGATCCGGGTTTTGGCTTCGGCAAGACCACGCAGCACAACCTGCAATTGCTGGCACAACTGCAACGGTTCACCGAACTTGGCGTACCGGTGATGGCCGGCCTGTCGCGCAAGCGGACGATTCGCGAGTTGACCGGCCAGGACGACATGCAGGCTCGCGTGCATGGATCGGTCGCTGCACATCTGATCGCTGCGCAACGCGGCGCGATGTTGTTGCGCGTGCATGACGTGGCCGCCACGGTCGATGCGATCAATGTGTGGAATGCAGTTACGGCGGTGCCGATGCCGCGCATGGATGCGAAACCTTCGATCTGCTGGCCCGATGACGAATGAACGTCTGCGTATGCGATCAGGCCGTGCGCCAGCGCGCCAGCACCGGATTCACGATGCGAAACCAGAGCGGCGGACACAGTGCCAGCAAGAACATGCTGGCGTAACCGCCGGGTAGTTGTGGGCTGTCGGCGTGGTGCAGCAACACCTGGTAGCGACGGCGCGGAGTTTCGTGGTGATCGGAATGCCGCTGCAGGTGGACCAGCAACAGGTTGCTGAGCAGGTAGTCCGAATTCCACGAATGCAGGTGGGTCGTGCGTTCATAGCGGCCTGAATCCAGGCGGCGACGCTCCAGCCCGTAGTGCTCGATGTAGTTGATGATTTCCAGCGAGCAGGCGGCGAGGAAGCCTTGCACGACGACAAACGTGAGTCCGACCGGCCCGAGCCACGCGCTGAAACCTGCCGCCAGTGCGATCCACAACAGGCTCCACCGCAGCAGTTCGTTGTCCGTTGACCACCATCGCTGGGCGCGCGCATGCAGGCGTGCCAGTTCCAGTTTCCAGGCGTTGGCGGTATTGCGCAGCAACGCGCGTGGCAGGAAGTGCCAGAGCGATTGCCCAAAGCGCGCGCTTGAAGCGTCTTCTGGCGTAGAGACATGCACATGATGGCCGCGCACGTGTTCGATCTTGAAGCCGTGATAACCGACGCTGGTCAGCAGCAACCCGCCGGCCGCTCGCTCCAGCGCGGCGTCCTTGTGGATCAGTTCGTGGGCGACGTTGATCGCTAGCACGCCGCCGACGATGCCTTGAGACAGCATCCAGCCGAGTATGCCGAGGGCTTCGAAACCGGCGTGCGTGAAATGCCAGTCCGACCATGTCAACACACCCAGTTGTGCAGGCAGCGCGGCGAGTGTCATGCCCTTGAACCAGCCGTCATGTTCCAGCGTGGTGGCGTCGATGCCGGGATTGCGCGGGTCGTGGCCGAGCGCGTAATCGGCGAGCGGCAGCAGCATGAACAGGAAGAACAGCGGAAACCATGCCATCAGGTTCGGCATGCCCGTGCGTGCTCCAAGCCACGCCGCCATCGGCATCAATGCGGGCACTACGAACACGAACAGGAAGCCCAGGCGTTTCCAGAGCGGCATGGCGAGGGAGTTTCAAAAGGGCGAGCCACCAGCGTACGCAAGTCGCGCGTCGATTCAAGTAATCGATGGCGAGAATCATCCCGCAGCTGCAGCATGCTGCTTCGTTCGCGAATCATGGCGATCGGCGTGGTGCGTTAAGCTCCGGCGCTGGACCCGACCGGATCGACCGCATGACTGCCAGTACACCGCTGCTGATCACGTTCGGCATCTATCTTTCATTGATGGTGGGCATCGGGTTTGCCGCCTGGCGCCGCACCCGCAATTTCGACGATTACATCTTGGGTGGCCGCTCGCTGGGCGGGTATGTCACGGCGCTGTCGGCGGGTGCATCGGATATGAGCGGCTGGCTGTTGATGGGCCTGCCGGGCGCGTTGTACATCGGCGGCGTGTCGGAATCGTGGATCGCGATTGGCTTGGTGTTGGGCGCGTACGCGAACTGGCGTTTTGTCGCGGGTCCGCTGCGCGTGTATACCGAGCGCACCGACAACGCGTTGACCTTGCCAGACTACTTCACCACGCGTTTCTCTGCCGATGACGGCAAGCTGTTGCGGATCGTGTCGGCGTTGGTGATCCTGGTGTTCTTCGCGATCTATGCCGCCAGCGGAATCGTGGCGGGCGCACGCCTGTTCGAGAGCGTGTTCGGCCTGCCGTACGAACAGGCGCTGTGGTGGGGCGCGGCCGCCACCATCCTGTACACACTGATCGGCGGCTTCCTGGCGGTGAGCTGGACCGATACCGTGCAAGCCTCGTTGATGATCTTCGCGCTGATCCTGACGCCGGTCATCGTGGTCATCAGCAGCGGCGGTGTGAGCGAAAGCCTGCATGCGATCGGGCAGGTCGACGTAGCACGGCTGGACTGGTTCAACGGCGGCAAACTGGGCGTGGTGGGCATCATTTCGCTGCTGGCGTGGGGCTTGGGCTACTTCGGACAGCCGCATATCCTGGCGCGGTTCATGGCGGCCGATTCGCTAGCGGTGATCCCGCAGGCACGACGCATCGGCATGACCTGGATGATCCTTTGCCTGGCGGGATCGGTTGCGACCGGCTTCTTCGGCATTGCGTATTTTGCGCAACACGCAGACCAGGCCGGCGCGGTCAGCGCGAATCACGAGCGCATCTTCATCGCGCTGGCAGAAGCATTGTTCAACCCTTGGATCGCAGGCGTGCTGTTGTCGGCGATCCTGGCCGCGATCATGAGCACGCTGTCCTGCCAGCTGCTGGTCTGTTCCAGCGCGCTGACCGAAGATTTCTATCGCGGGTTCATGCGTCCGAAGGCCAGCGAGCGCGAGCTGGTCTGGGTCGGGCGGCTGATGGTGCTGTTGGTCGCGCTGATCGCGATCTTCATCGCACGTGATCCCGACAGCCGCGTATTGGGCCTGGTCAGCTATGCATGGGCTGGGTTCGGCGCGGCCTTCGGACCGGTGGTGTTGTTCTCGCTGGGCTGGAAGCGCATGACCCGCACCGGCGCACTTGCAGGCATCGTGGTGGGCGCGCTCACCGTGATTGCTTGGAAGCTCGTTGCCGTGCAAATGATGGGTAGCGGACTGTATGAAATCGTGCCGGGCGTACTCATGGCCAGCATCGCGATTGTGCTCGGTAGCCTGTTGTCGCCGGTGCCAAGCGCCGCCGTGCTGGCACGCCACCAGCAGGTGCGCTTGAGCCTGCGCGAGAGCGGGTATTGAGCACCGTTCGCCTGACGCTGCGATGACAGCCACGCTGGACATGAGGCCACGGGTCATCGCGCTGATGGGCCCGACCGCATCGGGCAAGAGCGCGTACGCGCTGGAGCTCGCGCAGCGATTTGATGGCGAGATCGTCAGCGTGGATTCGGCGCTGGTGTATCGCGGCCTGGACATCGGCACCGCCAAGCCGACCCGCGAGGAACAGGCGCGCGTGCCGCATCATCTGATGGACGTGCGTGATCCATGGCAGCCGTATTCCGCCGCGGAGTTCGCGGTCGATGCGAAAGCCGCCATCGATGCCATCGTTGAGCGCGGCAACTTGCCTATCCTTGCCGGCGGCACAGGGCTGTATTTCCGCGCACTGCTCGAAGGATTGGCGACGATGCCGCAAGCCGATTCCGCGATGCGCACGACGATCACCAGCGAAGCTGTGATGCGTGGCTGGGCAGCCTTGCATGGCGATCTCGCCGACGTTGATCCCGAAGCGGCACGCAGGATCCATGCGACGGATGCCCAGCGCATCCAGCGCGCGCTGGAGGTCTATCGCCTCAGCGGCCGCCCGATCAGCGACTTGCAGCGCGAGGCGCCGAAGCAGAAGCCGCATTGGAAGGTCTTGAAGCTGGTGTTGGCACCACCACGCCGCGAGGTCTTGCATGCGCGCATAGAACAGCGCTTCGACGCGATGCTTGGCGCTGGTTTCCTCGATGAGGTGCGTGCGCTGCGCGCCTTGCCGGAATTGGCAGCGCACCCGGCGCCACTGCAATTGCCGGCGATCCGGGCGGTCGGTTATCGACAGGCCTATGAATTTCTCGATGGCGAATGCAATACCGCCACGTTCCGCGAGCGCGCCATCGCCGCCACTCGCCAGCTGGCCAAGCGCCAATTCACCTGGCTGCGCGGAGAACTGGATGCCCGCTGGTTCGATCCCGTGGCCCAGCGCACGCCGCTGGATGCGTCTGTAGCCGGATTCCTGGGTGAGCCGCGAACGTAAGGGCGGCCAGCTGCGTTACCATCGGGGGGCGCCACTGCTTGCGGATGGCGTGGGGGCCGGGGGAGCTTCACTGTGGCAGTTGCCAAGGTGAGGTCTGGTCCACCCATCGAACAACAACAAACAACAAGAACCGTGCGGGGAACACATATGTCCAAGGGACAGACTTTGCAGGATCCATTCCTGAATGCGTTGCGACGCGAGCGAGTGCCGGTGTCGATCTACCTGGTCAATGGCATCAAGCTGCAAGGCACCATCGAATCATTCGACCAGTTCGTCGTGTTGTTGCGCAATACGGTCAGCCAGATGGTCTACAAGCACGCCATTTCCACGGTCGTGCCCGCGCGCAACGTGCGCATCGGCCTGCCGGACGATACTGAAGACGAGGTTGAAGACGAGGCCGAATCAGGCGACAGCGCTGCCTGAGCGACACGCACCAGACGAAGACTTGGGTTCACGGCGGTCGGCCCCATAACTGGGGCAATGACCAACGACCTGTCTCGCCAATTCCAGTCTCGCCATGCAAGGGGCCGAACCCTTGTTTGAACGATCCCGCAAGGGCGAAAACGCCCTGTTGATCCAGCCGCATGCCGGTGGTCCTCCGGGCGAAGGTGTGTTCGAGGAATTCCGTGAGCTGGCGCGTTCCGCCGGCGCCACCGTGATGGCCGAGTTGACCGCCAAGATAGATCGGCCGAATCCGTCGATCTTGATCGGCACCGGCAAGCTGGAAGAAGTGAAAGCCGCCTGCGACGCCACCGGGGCCGATCTGGTGTTGGTCAACCATGCGCTCAGCCCGGTGCAGGAACGCAACCTGGAGCGGGCGCTTGAGCGCCGCGTGGTGGATCGCACGGGCCTGATCCTGGATATCTTCTCGCAGCGCGCGCGCAGCGCCGAAGGCAAGCTGCAGGTCGAACTGGCCCAGCTCAAGCACATCGCGACGCGCCTGGTGCGCGGATGGACGCACTTGGAACGCCAACGCGGCGGTTCCATCGGGCTTCGCGGTCCGGGTGAAACCCAGCTCGAAACCGACCGCCGGCTGTTGCAGAAGCGCGTCGATATCCTGTCGAAGCGGCTCGAAAAAGTGGAAGTGCAGCACACCCAGATGCGCCGCGCACGGGTGCGCAGTGAGCTGCCGCGGGTGGCGCTGGTGGGCTACACCAATGCCGGCAAATCGACGATGTTCAATGCGCTGACCGGCGCGGATGCTTACACCGCCGACAAGCTGTTCGCAACGCTGGATCCGACCGTGCGCCGAATTGACCTGCCCGGCGGCGGCGTGGTGCTGGCCGATACCGTAGGCTTCGTCCGTGACCTGCCGCATGACCTTGTGGCTGCGTTCCGTTCGACCCTGAGCGAGGCGCGCGAGGCCGATCTGTTGGTGCACGTGATCGATGCCGACGATCCGCTGCGCGACGAACGCATCAGCCAGGTCGACGAAGTGCTCACCGAAATCGGCGCGGG
>JBDSGA010000281.1:0-2688 GCA_039919235.1 Thermomonas sp.
AATGCCATCACTGCGGCACGCGCAGGCCGGTGCCGATGGCTTGCCCGGATTGCGCCAGCCTGGCGCTGCAACCGCAAGGCGCCGGCACCGAGCGCATCGAAGAACTCTTGCAAGAGCACTTCACCGAAGTACCCGTCTTGCGCATTGATCGCGGCAGTACGCGCCAGCGTGACGCGCTGCATCGGCATTTCGAATCACTCGGCACCCAGCCCGGGATCCTGGTCGGTACGCAGATGCTGGCAAAGGGCCACGACCTGCCCAACTTGACCTTGGTGGTGGTGGTCGGCGTCGATGAAGGACTGTTCTCGGCGGATTTCCGCAGCAGCGAAAAACTGGCGCAATTGTTGATCCAGGTCGCCGGCCGAGCAGGGCGCGCGGATAAACCTGGCAACGTGTTGATCCAGACCCACCATCCGGACCATCCGCTGCTACATGTGCTGATCCAGGGCGGCTACCACGCGTTTGCCGGGGCCGAACTCGAACAACGCCAAGCGGCTGGCTTCCCGCCGTTCGCGCATTTGGCGCTGCTGCGCGCGGAGGCGCAACACGCGGATCCGCCGATGCGTTTCCTGCAATTTGCCAAAGACGCCTTGGCCGACGCCTGCATCGAAGTGTCCGGCCCGTTGCCGGCACCGATGCCGCGCCGCGCCGGCTACCAACGCGCGCAATTACTGCTGGCGTCACCGCATCGCCGCGACCTGCACCGCGCATTGGACATGTTGATGCCGCAGCTTTACGCCGCCCCCGACGCGCGCAAGTTGCGTTGGTCACTGGACGTGGATCCGGTTGAGCTCTACTGAGGACCGCCTTGGTCAGGCATCGACCACGAATTTGACCGCCTTTTTTGCTGCTTTTCCGGCCTTCTTCGCGGCTTTTTTCGCCGGCTTCATGCGGATATGGTTGCCGTCATTGTGCAGCTCGAACATATCGGTCGCGGTGATCAACCCCTTGAGGTTGGCGTAACCGTAGTTCTTGGACGTGAAGGAATCCCGATTCACTAGATAGTGGCCGACCGCGCCGAGGTGTGACCAGCCATCGCGATCCGTAGCGTCAGTCGCATTTCGCAGCAGATTGACGAGTGTGGCATCCGCTTTGAGTTGGGCGCCTGAGCGCCTGCTGGGTATTTGCGCTGGCTTGGCGGCCGGACGTTGTGCGGTAGGCGTCACCACCTTCGATTGCACCGCCTGCGGCTCCGCCGATGATGTGGCTGTCGCAATGGCACTGTGGCGAGCGGGCAGACCATCGGTCTTGGGCTCGACTGCCACCACCACCGGCTCATCCTGCACGTCAACATCAAAAAAAACAGAACAGGCCCGCTTGAAGGCATTCGGCGTCTGCGATTTTCCGAATCCGTATACCAACATGTTCGCTGCGCGTAGACGCATCACCAACGGCGTGAAGTCCGAGTCGCTGGACATCAACGCAAATGCCTCAAAGTCGCCAACATGCAGCAAATCCATGGCCTCAATCACCATTGCCATGTCGGAGGCATTTCCCTTCATCGTGTAGGCGATCTGCTGGATCGGCTGAATTGCGTTCGCCAGCAACGCCTCGCGCCAGCTGCGCAGATGCGGACTACCCCAGTCGCCGTATGCACGGCGTACGTTCGCCATGCCCAAGTCGGCAATTTCGCCAAGCACATAGTCAAGCGTAGACACGGATGCGTTGTCGGCATCGATCAGCAAGGCGATCTTCAGATTTTTGTTCATTGACCCTCCATCGTTCCCAGCGTATCGCACGCTACTCGCAAAAACGAACGACCCGCTTGCGCGGGCCGTTCGTGATTGCATCGATGCCGAAAATCAAGCCGCGAACAACGCCTTCATCTTCTTCAGTGCATTCGCTTCCACCTGACGGATGCGTTCCGCGGAGACGCCGTATTCGTCAGCCAGTTCCTGCAGGGTCACCTTGCTGTCGTCATCCAACCAACGGCGCTTGACGATGTCGCGTGAGCGAGCATCCAGGCCTGCCATGCCTTCGCGCAGCAGTTCCAGCTTGTTGTCTTCGCTGTCGGCGCGCTCGTACGCCTGCGACGGATCTTCGTCGTGGGCGACGAGGTAATTGGCCGGTGCGGGTGGAGCGTGGTCATCATCGACGTCATCGGGTGCATCGAAACCGATATCGCGACCTGACAGGCGAGACTCCATCTCCAGCACTTCACGCTCGCTGACGTTGAGGTCCTTGGCCACCGCGCTGACTTCCGCCGCGTTCAACCAGCCTAGGCGCTTCTTGCTCTTGCGCAGGTTGAAGAACAGCTTGCGTTGCGCCTTGGTGGTCGCGACTTTCACGATGCGCCAGTTCTTGATGATGAACTCATGCATCTCGGCGCGAATCCAGTGCACCGCGAAACTGACCAGGCGCACGCCCACGTTCGGGTCAAAACGCTTGACCGCCTTCATCAGGCCGATGTTGCCTTCCTGGATCAAATCGCCGAGCGGCAAGCCATACCCGCTGTAGCCGCGGGCCACATGAATGACGAAACGCAGATGCGACAGGATGAGTTCCTGCGCGGCTTGCAAGTCGTTGTCGTCACGCAGGCGATGGGCCAGGCGCTGTTCGTCCTCGACGGTGAGCACCGGAATCTGGTGCACGCCACCGATGTACGCATCCAGCGAACCCATGGCGCCAACTTGAAGTGACGGCATCGGAAAGTTGTGGGTGACAAGGGCATTGGACATGGTGGTCTCG
>JBDSGA010000282.1:0-2812 GCA_039919235.1 Thermomonas sp.
GTCGCCGGCAACGCCGCCCGAACCACCGCTGCGCGCGCAGCTGTTCAGCGCAGAGCAGATGGAACTGCATGGCCAGGCCTTGGCGCGCCTGCAAACGGTCCGTGTCCGCAAGACGCCGGACCGGCTGCTGGCGCGACTGGACAAGAACGAGAATGTTCTCGACGACGCGCGTTTGCACCTGACCCAAATGGTGGCCCAAGGAGTGCGGATTACGCCTGCCGGTGAGTGGCTGCTCGACAACTATTACCTGATCGAAGAGCAGATCCGCACCGCGCGCATGCACCTGCCCAAGGGCTACAGCCGCGAGTTGCCCAAGCTTGAAGACGGCCCGGCGGCGGCCTTGCCACGCGTGTTCCATCTGGCGATGGAAGCCATTGCACATAGCGATGGCCGCATCGATGCCGAAACCGTGAGCCGCTTCGTCGCCGCCTACCAGTCGGTGGCACCGCTGAAGCTGGGCGAACTTTGGGCCGTGCCGATCATGCTGCGACTCGCACTGATCGAAAACCTGCGCCGGATCGCCCGGCACGTGATGCGCGCCAACACCGAGCAGCGCCTGGCCGCGGACTGGGCCGAGCAGCTCAACGCGACGGCGGAACGCGAGCCGAACGACTTGGTGCTTGTGCTTGCCGACATGGTGCGTTCGGCACCGCCGCTGTCGGAATCGTTCGTCGCCGAACTGATGCGCGGGTTGCACGGTGGCCGCGCGGTGCTGAGCATGCCACTACAGTGGATCGAACAATGGGTGAGCCAGGACGGTTTCAGCATCGACCAACTGGTGCAGGCCGATGGCCAACGGCAAGCGGCCGAGCAGGTATCGATCGGCAACAGCATTGGCAGTTTACGCACGCTGGCGAACGTGGACTGGACCGAGTTCGTTGAAGACCTGAGCGTGGTCGAGCAGGTACTTCGCGATGACCCGGCGGGCATCCACGCACGGATGGATTTCGACACACGCGACAACTACCGGCACATGGTGGAACGCCTGGCACGCACCAGTGACCTGGAAGAGCAGGTGGTTGCCCGCGCAGCGCTGACGCTGGCGCAGGCATGCGCGATGGCGCCAGGCCCGCTCGCTGCTGGCATTGGCAGTCATATCGGCTTCTACCTGATCGATGATGGGCTACCGCAACTCAAGGCGGCGTTACATGCAACAGGCAGCCAGCGGCGATGGCCGCGGGAGCGCCCGCGCAGGGTTTCGCTACTGGCCTATCTTCTGCCCATTGCTTGCGTGGTCGCGTTCTTCGTGGGCGCGCTGCTGCTGGCGATGCAGGTGCCGGCACCGCACTGGGCGCCGCTGTGGCTGATCGTGGCGTTGGCCATCGTGGTCTTCAGCGAGCTTGGCATTCCGTTGGTCAACTGGGCAGCAACGCTGCTGGTCGCGCCCCGACGGTTGCCACGGCTGGATTTCTCGCACGGAATTCCCCAGGAGGCGTGCACGCTGGTCGCGGTGCCCACCATGCTGGACAGCATCGAGGTGGTGGACACGCTGGTTGCCGCATTGGAGGTGCGCTTCCTGGCGAACCGCGAACCGCACCTGCACTTCGCCCTGTTGACGGATTTCACCGATGCCGACCAACAAAGCTTGCCAGGCGACGAGGCCCTGTTGGCTCAGGCGGTGCACGGAATCGATGCGCTCAATCAACGTTATGCCGCCGAGCAAGGCAATCGATTCTTCCTGCTGCACCGGCCGCGGCAGTGGAATCCGCGCGAAGGCACGTGGATGGGCTTCGAGCGAAAACGCGGCAAGCTCGCAGCGCTCAACCACCTGCTACGCGACCATGGCGCTGGGCGCGAGGCGTTCATGCGGATTGCTGGCAACCTGGACGCACTGCCAAGCGTGCGTTTCGTCATCACGCTGGATACCGATACCCAGTTGCCATTGGACGCAGCGCGGGAATTCACCGCCACGCTTGCACATCCCCTCAACAAGGCCCGGTTCAACGAACGCTACAACAGGGTCGTGCGCGGATACGGCATCCTGCAACCAAGCGTAGGCGCGAGCATGAGCGGGCGCCGGGCCTCGCGCTACGCGCGCATGTACGGCAGCGAGCCCGGCATCGATCCGTATACGCGCCTGGTATCGGATGTGTACCAGGACCTGTTTGGTGAGGGCTCTTTCGTCGGCAAGGGCATCTACGACGTCGATGCCTTCGAGCGCGCACTGAACGGGCGTATGCCGGACAACGCCATCCTCAGCCATGACCTGCTGGAAGGCTGCTATGCACGTGCCGGACTAATCAGCGATGTGCGCCTCTACGAAGACTATCCCGCGCGCTACGCAGCTGACGTCAAGCGTCGCGAGCGCTGGATCCGCGGTGACTGGCAGCTGCTTCCTTGGCTGATGCCGTGGGTGCCACTGAAACAATCCTCGTCCGCCGACCACGATAAGAATGCGTCGACGCAGCGTGGCTGGGAATCCAATCCCTTGTCTTTGTTGTCACGCGGCAAGATCCTCGACAACCTGCGGCGTAGTCTGGTGCCGGCCTGCGCGGTTGCGCTGTTCGTGATTGGCTGGGTGATCTTGCCTGATCCGTTGCTATGGACCGTATGCCTGGCGTGCCTGTTGTTGCTGCCGGTGCTGGTACCGGCAATCCGCGACTTGATGGTCAGGCCCAACGACATGGGGCTGGAAACGCATCTGCTGCAGGTCGGCCAGAATTTCTCGCGCGGGATGCGGCGGGTAATCGTCAACTTGGCCTGCTTGCCGCATGAGGCATGGTTCAGCGTTCGCGCAATCGTTCGCACGCTGTGGCGGATGGCAGTCAGCCGCCGACGCCTGTTGCAGTGGAATCCATCCAGCGTCGTCGAA
>JBDSGA010000283.1:0-2832 GCA_039919235.1 Thermomonas sp.
ACATCGAATCCGAGCGTAGTTCAGGTTTGCCCGCTAACGCTGGTTGACGTGTCGGGCTGACGTGGCCGCTGAACCAGTTCCGTTACAACACTTCCGACGCGAAATCGGCCAGTCGCGAACGCTCACCGCGACGCAGGGTGATGTGCGCGCTGTGTGCCCAGTTCTTGAACCGATCCACCGCGTAGGTCAGGCCCGACGTGGTCTCGGTGAGGTAGGGCGTGTCGATCTGCTCGACGTTGCCGAGGCACACGATCTTGGTGCCGGGACCTGCCCGGGTGACCAAGGTCTTCATCTGTTTCGGCGACAGGTTCTGCGCTTCGTCCAGGATCAGGTAGCGGGACAGGAACGTGCGCCCGCGCATGAAGTTCATCGAGCGGATCTTGATCCGCGACGCCAGCAAGTCATTGGTCGCCGCGCGGCCCCAGCTGCCACCTTCCTGGTTGTGGGTCAGCACTTCCAGGTTATCGGTCAGCGCACCCATCCACGGTGTCATCTTTTCTTCCTCGGTGCCGGGCAGGAAGCCGATGTCCTCGCCGACGCTGACCGTCGCGCGGGTCATGATGATCTCGCGGTAACGCTGTGCATCCATGGTTTGCGCGAGGCCCGCAGCAAGTGCCAATAGCGTCTTGCCGGTGCCGGCGGTCCCCAGCAAGGTGACGAAGTCGATCTCCGGATCCATCAGTGCATTGAGCGCGAAATTCTGCTCGCGGTTGCGCGCGTTGATGCCCCACACCGCGTGCTGGGTGTGGCGGAAGTCATCCACGATCTGCAGTACCACCTTGTCGTCGGTGATCCGCGCGACCTTCATCTCGGCCTGTTCGTCGCCGGGCAAGTATACGAACTGGTTTGGATACCAGTCGTCCTCGTCGCTGCGGGCAATTTCGTAATAGGTACGACCCTTTTCGGTCCAGGATCGCAAATCCTTGCCGTGGAATTCCCAGAAGTCCGCCTGCAGCGCAGTAGCGCCGGTATAGAGCAGGCTGAAATCGTCCAGCGCGCGGTCGTTCTCGTAGTCTTCGTTGGGGATGCCGGCGATCGACGCCTTGATCCGCAGGTTGATGTCCTTGGAGACGAACACCACCGGCGCGCCGGGATCGGATTCTTTCAGTGCCAGCACCGCGCCGAGGATCTGGTTGTCCGGGATGACGGTGCCAAAACGCCGGCCGGCATCGAAATCGCCGGTCTGGAACCGCAGCTTGCCAATGCTTTCCGCGCCACGCAGTTTCAGGCCGTTAGGCCGTTGCAGCAGGATCCCATCGCTGATATCGGTGCTGCCGTGGGCCTCAATCAGCTCGTTGAGAAAACGGCTGACTTGACGCGCATTGCGGCTGGCTTCGGTGGTGCCTTTCTTGCCGTTGTCCAGTTCTTCCATCACCTGCATCGGCAGGTACACATCGTGTTCTTCGAATTTGAACAACGCGGTCGGGTCATGCATCAGCACATTGGTATCGAGGACGTAGATGCGCTTGCTTCGGGTCATGGATGGCTTCCGTCAAGGTCGGACAGGGCAGGGCCGCCGTGGCCCGCGAGGCGGCGGCGGTCGTTCAGGCACTTCTTTTTCGAGGCCCGGGGGTTGGTCACGCTGCGCTGGCTGCCTTCAACGCATCCAGCACGGCTTGCGCGTGGCCGGGGACTTTCACGGATCGCCACACCTGGCGGATCACGCCGCTCGGGTCGATCAGGAAGGTCGTGCGCTCGATGCCGATGTAGTCACGGCCATAAAGCTTCTTCGGCTTGATCACGTCGAACGCCTTGCACAAAGATTCATCCGGGTCGCTGGCCAGCTCGAACCGGTAGCCTTGCTTGGCGCTGAAGTTCTGGTGGCTGCGGATCGAATCGCGCGAAACGCCGAGGACGTCGGCGCCAGCACGGCGGAACGTGGTCAGCAATGCGTTGAAGCCGATGCCTTCGTTCGTACACCCTGGCGTCGAATCCTTCGGGTAGAAGTACAGCACCAGCCATTTGCCGCGGAAATCGTGCAGGCACGCCGGGGTGCCGCTGGTCAGGGATAGCGGCAGGTCGGGAACGCGGTCCCCAATGTCCATCTAGACGAGCTCCATCAAAAGCAAGCCATTGGAAGCTAGGCATTGGCATTCTGCTGCCATCAATACTTCATCGGATCCATGATCGCGTCCAGGTTCAAATGGTCGCAAAATTCGAGGAAATCGTCGCGTAGTGCGGCGATGTGCATGTCCGACGGGATGCCAATGGTCAATTGCGCCGAGAACATGTCGGCACCGGTCTGCATCGCCCGATAACGCGAACAATGCAGGCTTTCAATGGTGATGCCCTGGCCGTCGAAAAAATCGGCAAGCTGGAACAGGATGCCCGGCTTGTCCGACGCGATGACTTCGACGACGTACGGCAACAGCATCGATTGCGCTTGCTTCGGACCAGTGCGGTACCAGACCAGCTTCAGACCTTCTTCGCGCTCGAGCTTTGCGAGCATGGTTTCAAGTTTGGCCACCGCGTCCCACGAGCCAGTGGCAAGCGCGGACACCGACACATCGCGCCCGACCGTGGCCAGCCGCGTGTCGACCAGGTTGCAACCGGAATCAGCAATACGCCGGGTCACCGCCAGTAGCGGCGACTGCGGGTGCGTGGTGTACGCGTTGATCAGCAGGTGGTTTTCGTTCGGCGCTGGCCGGGGCGTGATATCGGTCAAGTGCGGCGTCCGCGCGGAGAGGGGATGTGACGTGGGCACCATGACAGGTTGGGGCGCCGATGTCGCATACCTGCCAGCATACTTGCCGGTGCTTTTGCGCCGCAAGTAAGATCAAGCCTGAATCGGCCCCGGCCGAGCCCTCCCCGCGCTGGCAGCGTTCCTGCCAT
>JBDSGA010000284.1:0-20989 GCA_039919235.1 Thermomonas sp.
CGATTCGGCGCACAAGGTCGACCTGTTGCTGATTGGCGATGGCTACACCGCAGCTGAGATGCCCAAGTTCGAACAGCGTGCACGTGCATTGGCCGATCGCTTGTTCAGCGTGTCGCCATTCAAGGAGCGCGCCTCCGACTTCAATGTCTGGGCACTTGCGGTGCCGACACAGGAATCCGGCGTGAGTCGTCCTTCCACCGGCATCCACCACGCCTCGTCCACCGGCGCGCGCTACGACATCTTCGGCAGCGAGCGTTACATCCTGACGCTGGACAACCGCGCCTTCCGCGAGCTGGCGCAATACGCGCCGTACGACTTCGTGGAGATCATGGTCAACGGCGAAACCTACGGTGGTGGCGGCATCTTCGGCCAGTTCAGTACCGTAGCCGCCGACAACGACTGGCGCGACTATGTGTTCGTACACGAATTCGGCCACCACTTCGCCGCGTTGGCCGACGAGTACTACACCTCGCCGGTGTCCTATGCCGCGGCCGACAAGCCGACGATCGAACCGTGGGAGCCAAATGTGACTGCCCTGCTGGATCCGACGCACCTGAAATGGAAACGCGACCCGATGAGTCCGGTGGTGCCGTTGCCCACGCCATGGCCGAAAGCCGAGTTTGAAGCCTACGAACGCGGCATCCAGGCGAAGCGCGCGAAATTGCGCGCAGACCGTCGCCCGGAAGCGGAAATGAGTGCGTTGTTCCATGAAGAACAGGCACATGTCGAAGCGATGTTTGCCAAAGCGCACTATCGCGATGCGGTCGGGGCATTCCAAGGCGGCAATTACTCAGCGACTGGGTATTACCGCCCACAACTGCAATGCATGATGTTCACCCGCTCCGACGCGTTCTGCAGTGTTTGCCAGCAGGCGATCACCGATATCATCGATCTGTATACCCTGCCGCATTGAAGCGCGCTGATCGCGTGATAGACGGTGCTTATTGCACGCGCTGGAATCGCGCGAAGCGAGGTGTGCCTTTCGCGGTCAGCCCGTTGTAGCGAAACGTGACGCGACTGCCGAGAGCGGGTGGCCGCGCACGGTCGGCGTCGCGCAAGCCACTGCCGAGTGCGAAGCGTCGGCCATGCGCATCCTGGACCAACAGCGCACCTACCATGCCGTCGTATTTGCCCTTGCCCGGTCGATAGCCGACGACCCGCGCCTCGGCATCGTTCCAGCGCTTGTACTTCAATAGTTGAGCGGTGCGACCGGCCCGGTAGTGGGCGAAGGCGTGATGCAGCATCAGTCCCTCGCCACCGCCCGAGGTCACTGCATCCAGCCATGTATCGACTGTTGCGCGATTTTTGAAATGGAGCTGGGTAATACGCTGCAAGCGTGGCGACGCAGTCTGTTCGACCAGGATGCGCAATTCCCGAGTGCGACTGGCAAAGGGTTGTGGTGATGCCGGCAAGTCGAAGGCCATCAAGCGCACTTGTCGCCATGCCGAAGTATCCGTTTGACCCGCGCGTACCAGGTCGCTGATTGCCTGGAATTGTCCACGGCCGAGCCACAACTCGCCTTCAATGCACTGTGCCGGCCAGCCAGCGGTGAACCATGTGGGTGCATCGATCCGATTGCCTTCACGGGTCCAAAGGTGATGCCCATCCCAGCGAGCCCGCACGCCGTCGAGCTTCTCGCTGACCAGCCAACCGGCGACGTCGATGCCGGCACGCAGGTTGATTGCCAGCATCGGTGCAGGCATGGGTGCTTGCGCCGCGTGCAACAACGTGCGCGTCGAGATCTCTGTATTGGCAGATGGCGCTGCAGACGGTAACAGCAAGAGGGCGAGCAGGGCGGTGCGCAGATCCATCGTGGCAGTCCGTGTGACGTGGCATGCAGCGTCGCCGGATCAGCGTTTGATGGCAGTCGGTGTGATGCGCAGTGCGCCGTCGGGGTTTGCCTTGTCCGCGGTCAGGCGTCGCGTTGCGCCGAGCCGCATACCAGCACCGCGTTGGTGCCGCCGAATGCGAAGGAATTGCTCATGGCAACTTGCACGCCTTGCACGCTGCGCGCACCTTCGGTGACATAGTCCAGATCGCACTCGGGATCGCGGTTGACCAGGTTGATGGTAGGAGGCAAGGTTTGCTGTTCCATCGCCAGCAATGTAGCCACCAATTCCACCGCCGCGCCGGCGCCAAGCATGTGCCCGTGCATGGATTTGGTGGCGCTGATCGGGATGTCGTACGCACGTGTGCCGAAGACCTGCTTGATCGCGGCGGTCTCGGTGGCGTCGTTGGCCACAGTGGCGGTGCCATGGGCGTTGATGTAGTCAATAGCATCGGCTTGCAAACTTGAGGAATCCAGCGCCAGTTGTATTGCACGCGACTGGCCTTGCACGGTGGGACGGGTGATGTGTGCGTTATCGGTGGCCAAGCCATAGCCAAGCAGCTCGCCGCGAATACGCGCTCCGCGTTGGCGCGCGTGCTCCCAATCCTCCAGCACCAGGATGGCCGCACCTTCGCCCAGCACCAGCCCGCTGCGGTCCCGCGCAAACGGTTTGCAGGATGCCGAGGCATCGTTGGGATCTTCGCTGGCCATCGTTCGCAATGCTTCCCATGCCTTCAGCGTGCCGAAATTGAGCGGCGCTTCGCTACCTCCTGCAAGGATCACGTCCGCCTCGCCATCACGGATGCGTCGCCACGCTTCGCCGATGGCCACGGCCGACGACGAACATGCCGTCGACCAGGTCAGGTTGGGGCCAGACAGGCCGTGTTCGATGCCAATCCAGGCGGCGGCTGCATTCTGCATCGCCATCAACACGGTGAAGGGAGGTAGCCGCATGGCGCCATCTGCATACAACGCGTGGTAGCCGTCATCGATGATGTGGCCGCCGCCGTAGCCAGTGCCGATGAAAACGCCGGCGCGAAGGCGCTCTGCTGCATCCAATGTCAGCCCGGATCCGGCCAATGCCTGTCCCGCTGCAAGCAAAGCGAGTTGGCTGAAGCGATCGAGCATGCGCAATCTGGGCGGCGCGAAATGCGCTGTTGGATCGAAGTCGACCTGCGCGGCGATCGGGTTCGACAGGCGCGTGGCAAAGGGTGCGTCGATGCGGCGAATGCCCGAGCGACCACGACACAGCGCGTCGAAAAACCCCTGCTCGGAATTGCCAATCGGCGCCATGACGCCGATGCCGGTGACGGCGACCCGTCGTGGTGCGCGTCCACCTAGACTGTCGCCGGTCATCCTCATCTGGCCGCTGTTGGATTGGCATCCGCAGCACGGGCGGCCGTCCGCAATCCGTCGATGTAATCGGCCACGCTGCCCAGGGTCGGAAGATCTGCGGGCACGTTGTCGGCAACCACGTTGAATCGATCTTCCAAGGTAAAGATCAACTCGATCAGCGCCAGCGAATCGATGGTCAGGTCCGCGAGCGGTGTCTCCGGCTGCAGGGTCTCCGGGGCTAGCCCATGGTCCTTCGCCATGACCTCACGCAGGACATCAAACGTGGAGGCTTCTTGTGTGCTCATCCGTGGACTCCGTGCGTAGGTGGGTGCGTGGCGATGATGTCTCAATTGGATCGGGAGCGGTGACGGCTGCTTGGCGTACCTTGCCGGCGGCGCGAGCACCTTGGGTCAGCAGGCTTGGCCATTGTTGCAGCACGGGCAACAACAGCCCCGCCGCCTGCGGGCGCATGGCCAAGTGGGCGCAGGTCGCCGCCAAACGCACGCGCGGTGCAAAATTTGACCGCCAGACGCGGGCGTAATCGTGCCCCACTGAAGACCACTCCGACTGCGTCAGCGCGCGTGCGCCAGCGTGTGTTCGATACGCAATCAAACGGTCGCACAGCAACCACGCCGACTGGATCGCCATGCTCATGCCCTCGCCGAGAATGGGATGGGCCTCGCCTGCGGCATTGCCGATGGCGAAGCTGCCGTCTTCGCGCCACGCACTGCGAATGCCGGGATGCAATGGACCAACGGCCAGCCACGGGCCGACCAGTTCGGCGCCCGTCAATACCTCGGCGACGCCCGCGCATTCGGCTTGCACGTGCGCGAGTGCTGCCTGCGCAGCCGTGCTGTGCGGTTGTCGTGCGCGAACAGCTTGCAGGGCATTGCGACGGATGCAGAACGCCAGCGTGGTCAAGTCGTGGTCGCCCAGCACGATGCCGCCATAGCCGCCCTTGAAAGCGAGCACCGGCAACAGGCCCGGCGCGAGGTTTGCCGAACGCCATGTGCTCTTGAACGCCAGCAAGTCGCTATCGCGATGCGGGGTTCGTGCGTTGTCTTCGCCGGCGTGGCCGATGCGCGGTGCGGGTTCCCACGCACCGTGCGCATCGATAAGCAGCGGTGCGCGGAGTTCGATATCAGCCTGACTACCGGGCTGCGACAGCGTGCAGACATGTAGTGCGCCGTCGCGTTGCTGACGTTTGACCGACCACGGCTGCCAGACCTGTGCGCCAAGCGACTTCGCTCGCGCCAACAGCATCGTGTCCAAGTGCTCGCGGCCAAGTGCGCGGCCCCAGCGATGGGTTTCATCCGCCATCGGTGGCAGCGGTGCCACGATTCGGCGCTTGCCCACGAACAATCCCACTTGCCGCAATGCAGGCCCGGCGAGCGCATCAAATTCTTCGCCAACGCCGAGCGCATCGAGCAACGGCAGGTTGGACGCGGCGATGCATTCGCCACAGACCTTGCGGCGCGGGAACGCACGCTTTTCCACGATAGCGACCGACCACCCCGCAGAGGCAAGTCGGATGGCAGCGGTGCAACCGGCGGGACCGGCGCCAATGATGATTGCGTCCAATGCGGTGCTCACGCGCGCGTCGCGACGAAGCGATGGCTGAACCAGCCGGCCTTGCCTTCGCTGAGTTTCCAGCGCCCAACGGCTGGCCATTGCGCACTCAATTCGCCATCGTCGAAACCGGCACGCACGCTGACCACCGCATCATGCCGCGTCACCGCGTTGCAGCCGATCGCCCCAAGCAGGTGGCTGCCCATCAATGCTGTCGAAGAACGCCGCGGTTCAAGGCACACGAACGCATGTGCGCATGCCGCGATGCCGTGCATCAATTCCGTCAGGCGCGGTCCGTCAAAGTGGTGCAGGAACAGATTGGCGACGATGATTGGCGCATCGCGTTTCGCTGGATCCGTCTTCGCCAGCCAATCGAAGACATCGGCCTGGATGACGTCGGGGGTCCAGCCGATGGCGCGATAGCGGTCCAGCACGCTTGCGCTGACGACGGGTTGCATATCCAGCAGGCCCAGTCGCATCGGCGGCAGGCGCTTCTTGCGCACTCGCGCCACCCGCAACAGCACGCTGCCATCGCCAGCGCCCAGTTCGATGATGTGCGAATCGGGTCGATTAGCCAGCAATGGGTCGAGCGCATTGGCCAACAAACCGGTGGTCCCCATCAGCCAGTTGATCCGCTTCAGGTCGCCACGTGAGCGGATCGCACGTGGATCGCTTGCAGCAAGCTGATCGAGCAATTCCGGTTCGACGACGCGCGCCATGTTCATGCGAGGCGGCTCATGCGCGCCTGCTCATTCCACGTCCAGCAACGCGCCGTGGCTGCTGAAACCCGCGCCGAACGACGCCAGCCACCAATGACCACCGGGCTCTTCTGCAGCCAAGGCGGCCTGCAACACGAAATACACGAACGCACTGCTCAGGTTGCCGTATTCGCGCAGGATCGCGGCGCTGTGCGCGATGTCCGCGTCCGACAATGCGAGTTGCTGGGAGAGGGCGGCTAGCACGTCGCGGCCACCGGCATGCCAGATCCAACCATTGATATCGCGGCGCTGTAGTCCTTCGGCTTGCAACACCTCGTCCAGCACCTGCGGGGCGTAGGTGGCGGCCAGTGCGGGGACCTCGCGGGTCAAAATGTTGCGTAGCAATCCGCCGCGCTGTTCGAAGCGCAGGGCGTCGCGATGCGTTGGATCGACGCGAGAGGCTGCACGCACCCAATGCACACTGCGCTTGCCTGGTTGCGTCGTCGCCGAGAGCACCGCCGCGCCCGCACCATCGCCGAACAGGCAGGCGCTGATCAGCACGCCCACGTCGTTGTCCAGGTACATCGCCGCGCTGCTGACTTCCACGCAGATCGACAGCACTCGTGCGCAGCGGCTAGAGGCAATCAATGCCTCACCGGTGCGCATGTTTGGCAATGCCGCACCACAGCCTTGGCCGACCAGGTCCAGCGCCTGGACGTCACTGCGCAGGCCCAATGATTCGGTGACATAGCTGCTCAGGGCCGGGCACACATAACCGGTGCAGGTACTGACGATGACTGCATCGATATCGGCCGCCTGCAGCCCGGCATCCGCCAGTGCGCGCGATGCGGCTTGCGAGGCCAATACTGGTGCGTAGGTCAGGAAGCGCTCATGCAGGGTGTCTGGATCGATCGAGAACACCTTGTCGAGCGTGTCGACGGCGAAGTAGCGGGCATCAATGCCGTTGTCGCGCGACAGCACCAGCTCGGTGACCATGCGGGCACGTCGATCCAGCCGGTCGAACCAAGGCGATGCCTTGAACGATTCCCAGCAATCAGATTTCGTGTAGCGCCACTCGGGGTGCGCAGTGCCCAAGCCCACGATGTACATGCCACCTCGATTCAAATTCGGGCGGCGCACCCGGGATACATGATGATAGGTGGCGCGGGTGAAGCCAGCGTAAGCGCCGGCCCTGCTTCAGGCGGTGCTGACCCGGTTACGCACAAGCTGCATATCGCGCACGGGACGCACCTCGATGCTGCCGAACTGCGCCCATGGGAACTGTTGGGCGATGCGCATGGCGTCATCCATCGAATCGGCCTCGATGAGGTTGAAACCGGCCAGGAACTCGCGGGTCTCCGCGAACGGGCCATCGGTCACGCGGCTGATGCCATCGCGCACGCGCAAGGTCTTGGCGGTGTCCGGAGCTTCCAGTTGCTGCGAGCCATGCAGGCAGCCGTCCTGCTGCAGGGCATCGGCTTTCTCGAAGCAGCCACGCATCAGGCGGTCGTATTCGGCATCCGGCAGTTCGGCGAGCAGAATGGGATCGATGTGGATCAGGGTGAGGTATTGCATCGCGGCTCCGCATCGCACACGTCGGGACGCCGATCATGCCTGTAGGCGGCATCGAGCTCAAATCCTGATGTTCGAAATTATTTTACGGGGCGTGTCGATTCTGGTAGCACCCGTTCGTCATGATCCATGTAAGTAGCAAAAAATGGTACTGCCACGAAAGGAGATTGACATGAAAGTCATGGTGATGGTCAAGGCCACCGCAGACTCCGAAGCCGGCGTGATGCCGACGCAGGAATTGCTGGAGGCAATGGGCAAATTCAACGAGGAACTGGTGAACGCCGGGGTGATGCTGGCCGGCGAAGGCCTGCACCCGAGCACGCGCGGCGTGCGCATCGCTTTCGACGGCCCTCAGCGGCGCGTCATCGATGGCCCGTTCGCAGAAACCCGCGAGTTGGTCGCCGGCTTCTGGCTGTGGCAGGTGCGCTCGCTGGACGAGGCGATCGAATGGGTCAACCGCTGCCCGAACCCGATGCCGGGCCCGTCCGAAATCGAGATTCGCCCACTCTTCGAGGCCGAGGACTTTGGCGAAGAATTCACCCCCGAGCTGCGCGATCAGGAAGACCGCCTGCGCGAACGGCTTGGCAATTGATGCGATATCCACCAGGAGAGAGACGATGAAATTGACCCCGTATCTGATGTTCTTCAACGGCACCTGCCGCGAGGCGTTCGACTTCTACGCCGCCGCGCTGGGCGGCCAGTTTTGCGCCCTGATCACCTATGGCGACATGCCGTCCGCGCCCGACCAGCCGCCGCTGCCGGAGCAAGCGAAGTCGCAGATCGCGCACGTGAACCTGCTGGCCGGCGGCGCCTCGCTCATGGGTGGTGATTCGATCATGGGCTGCGACGGTTCCGAGAAGATCGATGGCGGTAACGACACCACGGTCAACATCGAAGTCGACAGCGCCGAGGAAGCCGAGCGCGTGTTCGCCGCGCTGTCGGCCGGCGGGAATGTGCAGATGCCGCTGTCGGAAACCTCGTGGTCGCATCGCTTCGGCATGTTCGAGGACCGCTACGGCAAGCCGTGGATGGTCAACTTCATGAAGCCTTCGCCGTAACCGCATCCATGCCGAACCAGGACATCACAATGCCCCGCAAACTCTACGTCACCCTGCCCGTCAAGGATCTGGAACGCTCGGTGGATTTCTTCGCCGCGCTCGGTTTCTCTTTCAATCCGCAATTCACCGACGAAAACGCGGCATCCATCATCATCAATGACAATTCCAGTGTGGGGCTGCTGGCCGAATCCTTCTTCTCCACCCTGACCAAGAAGCCGATCATCGATGCACGGATCGGCACCGAAGCGCTGCTGGCGATCTCGGTGGACAGCCGCGAGGCGGTGGATGCGTTGGTGGCCAAGGCGATCGCCGCAGGTGGGTCCGCGCCAGGCGAGGCGCAGGACCACGGCTTCATGTACGACCACGGCTTCGAGGACCTGGACCACCATCAGTGGGGCGTGTTCTGGATGGACGAATCGCAGATGCCGGGGTGATGATTGCCCGCAATGCAAGCAATAATGCCAGCCGACGCATGCACTGACGCGATCCATCGCATCCTCGACACGCTGTGGCGAATGGAATCACCGCGGCTGCTGGCGCGCATTGCGCGCATCACCGGCAGTCTCGACATCGCCGAAGAACTCGCGCAGGACGTGCTGCTGGGCGCGTTGGAGCGCTGGCCGCGCGACGGACTGCCTGACAAGCCCGCGGCGTGGTTGATGACCGCGGCCAAGCATCGCGCCATCGATCATCTGCGGCAGCGTGCGTTGCACGCGCGCAAGCAGGGCGAATTCGGCATCGAACTGGAACTGCACGGAGCCGACATGCAGGGCGACGACGCACAGCGACTGGCGGACGATGACATCGGCGACGACGTGTTGCGTCTGTTGTTCGTCGCTTGCCATCCGGTGTTGCCGATGGAAGCACGGGTCGCGCTGACCCTGCGTTTGCTTGGCGGCCTGAGCACGGCGGAGATCGCCCGCGCATTCCTGCAATCAGAACCCACCGTCGCCCAGCGCATCGTGCGCGCCAAGCGTACGTTGGCGAAGGAGGCAGTGGCGTTTGAAGTGCCGCGCAAAAACGAGTTGCCTGAAAGACTCGATGCCGTGCTCGAAGTCGTCTATCTGGTGTTCAACGAAGGCTACGCCGCCACCAGCGGAGAAGACTGGATGCGCCCGACGCTGTGCGAGGAAGCGTTGCGATTGGGCCGCGTGCTGGCGGGCCTGCTGCCAAGCGAACCTGAGGTGTTCGGCCTGCTGGCCTTGATGGAGTTGCAGGCCTCGCGCATGCCGGCACGTACCGAGGTCGATGGCACGCCGATTCTGTTGCCCGAACAGAATCGCACTCGTTGGGATCGCTTGCAGATCCAGCGTGGTGTGGCGGCCTTGGATCGCGCGCAACGCTTGGGTGGAGGACGTGGCGTCTACGCGATGCAAGCCGCGATTGCCGCCTGCCATGCACGCGCGCTGCGAATGCAGGACACCGATTGGCCACGCATTGCCGCGCTGTATGCACAGCTGGTGCAGGTGATGCCATCGCCGGTGATCGAACTCAACCGCGCGGTGGCCGTCAGTCGCGCGCAAGGTCCCGCGGCGGGACTAGCCATCGTCGATGCATTGGATGATGCATCGCAGCTGCGCTACTACGCGCCGTTGCCAGCAGTGCGTGGCGATTTGTTGCAGCAATTGGGTCGCTTGGATGAAGCACATGCAGCGTTCTTGGTGGCGGCTTCGCTCACCGGCAATGCACGTGAGCGCGAAGTGCTGCACGCGCGTGCGGAGGCCTGCAGCAACATCGCGCCGTCCGCATGACTTGACCGTCGCAACGCACTTCCGTCACATGTTCCGGAACAGCGCCATGAACGGCACGCTGACGGTCAGGGTTTCAGGGCGATGCTTCAGGCGCACGATGCCGCGGCCGACGTCGTCACGGGTGATACCGGCGATCGCTTTCAGATTGACAATCGTGGAACGATGGATCTGCTTGAAGTCGGCCGGATCCAGCACTGCGATCAGTTCCTTGATCGGCGTGCGCAACAGCGCCTCGCCTTCGGCGGTCATGACCGTGGTGTATTTGTTGTCGGCGCGAAAATAGGCGACGTCATCGACCAGGATCAGCCGGGTTTCCTTGCCAGCGCTGGCAGTGATCCAGGTCAGCGGCTCGCGCGCCTCGACGGCACGTGATGCCGCGCCGAGGTGCTCGATCAACGCGGCGAGTGTGGCCGCATCCGGATTGCTGCCGCGTGCCTGCAAGCGCTGCACGGTCGAGGCCAAGCGGTCGGGCTGGACGGGTTTCAGGAGGTAATCGATCGCGCCGCGTTCGAACGCGTCGACTGCGTATTGGTCATACGCGGTCACGAACACGATTTGCGTGCGAGGACTCGCGTGCGTGGCGGCGGTCGCCACTTCCAGTCCGGTCAGGCCGGGCATGCGGATGTCGAGGAAGGCAATGTCCGGCGTGTATTCGGCCAAGGCTTCCACTGCGCTGGCGCCGTCTTCGCACTCAGCGAGGATCTGCAGTTCCGGCCATGCGACCCGCAACTGGTCGACTAAGGCTTGGCGCAGCAGGGATTCGTCTTCGGCAACGATGCAGGTGCGCACGGGGTCAATCATCGGTGCGCTCCTGCGCCTTCGAGTCACTTGTGATGGAACTGGCGGCTGGCACCGTGATTGTCGCGGCCACGCCGGTCGGGAAGTTGGCGATGATGGCCAACGCGGCCTTGCCGCCAAACATCAGTCGCAGGCGCTCGCGCATGTTCTTCAGGCCGATGCCGGTGCCGCTGTTCTTGGTGTTCAGGCCTTCGCCATCGTCGGCGACGGTGACCGCGACGATGCCGTCTTCGCCGCGGCGTGCGCGAATCCACACGGTGCCGCCGCCGGTGCGTGGTTCCAGCCCGTGCTTGATCGCGTTCTCGACCAGGGTCTGCAGCATCATCGGTGGCAGCGGCGTCGCGCGCAGGTGGTCCGGCACATCGACTTGCACCGACAGCCGATCACCCATGCGGATCTTGAGGATTTCCAGGTAGGCCAGCGCCCGTTCGAGTTCCGTGCCCAGCTGCGACATCGCATCATCGGCATCGGGTAATGAGTTGCGCAGGAATTGGATCAGATGGCCCAGCATTTGCTCGGCACGACCCGGGTCGCTGCGGGTCAGCAATTGCGCGCTGGCCAGCGTGTTGTAGAGGAAATGCGGCTCCATCTGTGCGTGCAGCCGGCTGAGCTTGGCGACGGTGAGTTCCTTTTCATTTTCGGTCTGCGCGGCGCTGGCTTGTTCACCGCGGCGGCGTTCTGCGACGCGACGGGTGATGGCGCGGGTGATCGCCTCGGCGTTCTCGAAATTGGTGCCGTCATCGACCAGGAACCAGTCGCTCCACGCGGGATTTTCGGGTTCGCAGATCAACAGCACGCTGCCGCTGTCGTGACTTGGGGTGACCGTGGCCAGGATCTGGTTGCGGGTCACGCCGAACCACAACAACGGGTTGTAGCGCCGCAGCGCTGGTTCGCCATAGCTGCGCGGGCGGCTGAGCTTGGCCCGGATCTGCAGGCTGTCGCGGGTGCTTTCGACTTGTTCGATGCGCGGCAATTCGCGGATCGCGGCATCCAGCAAGTCGAACGATTCGCCGGCCTCGAACGGGATCTCGATTTGCCGGCGTTGGCGGTTGCCAAGCGTGCCGCTATCGACGTGCCCGGCGATCAACCGCACGCGGTTGAGATGCGAGAACGCGCCGGTAATCACCAGAGCCATTGTGGCCATGCCGGCCAGCAGGATGGGCGTATCGAAGCGGCCAATCAGCGGAATACCCGAATACAACAGCGCGACCAGCAGGACGAGCAACCCCCAGGCTGTGGTGATGCGCAGGACGAAGAACGCGCTTTTGATCATGTTGCTTGCTCGTGTACGACTGGATTGCTGGCGAGGATAGCTGCGCATGCATGGCGTGGAGCTCGCATTGCGACGGAACGCGGCATGACGCGATGGAACCGTGCAAACTGCGACCGCGCGGCTGGTCGTTGCGACTTGGACGGCATTACGCAAGTGATTGCGCACCTCCAAGGCTGCGCTGGATGTCTTCCAGCGACCGTCCGCGAGTCTCCGGACCATGTCGGGCCAGCAACAGGATCGATGCCAGCAGCGGTACCGCCAGGACAATCGCGGACAATGCCAGATGTTCGAACAACCCGGCCACCCCAAGCGCTGCGCCGAGGATGCCGCCGAACTTGCTGCCGGCTGCGATCGCGCCTGCCCCGGTGCCGCGCGATTGCACCGGATAGATTTCGGTCGCGTAGGGAATCAGCATCGCGATCACGCTGCTGCTGCTCACCAACAAGGCCGCGCTGGCCAACGTAGTCGCGGTGATTGAATGCATTTCGAGTGAAGCAATAAGTGCGAATGCCAGCAATGCGACAGCGGTAAGGCCGATAGACAGCAGCAAGCTGCGAATGGTGCTCCAGCGGTGATAAAGCCAGATCACCGGCAGCATGCAGGGCAGTGCGATCAGCGCAGAGCGTGCCAACAAGGCGCTGGATGCGTCATCAGGGACGCCCATCGCGACCAGGTTGAGCGGCAGCCACAGGATGAAACCAAAACTCACAAGGCCCCACGCGATGCCACATACCAGCAACCCCCAGGTGATGCGGCCATGGCGACCGCGCAGGTGGCTGCTGAGGCTAGCGACCGGATGCTGTTCGTCGATCTCGGGCGGTGGCGGGTGGCTGGCATCGTCGCGTTCAAGCGCGTCACCCGCGAAGCGTTGCAACACCGCGCGTGCTTGCCCGTCCATGCCGTGGTGGGCGAGGAAGCGCGGGGATTCCGGAATCCAGCGGTTGAGCATGATGATCAGCGCGCCGGTGGGCAGGCCGAGTAGCCACAGGATGCGCCAGCTGAACATCGGTTCCAGTAACGTCGCCGCACCCGACGCCAGCAAGTAACCGGCCGATGTACCGATACCGCCCAACATGACCAGTAGCCAGCCGCGATGCTTGGCAGGGACGGCTTCCGCCATCAAAGTGAAGGCAATCGGCAACAAGCCGCCGGCCGAAAGGCCCATCAGGAAGCACATCGCGAGGTTCCAGCCGTAGCTGGGCATCGCCCCGCAAATCGCGGTCGCCATGAACATCAGCGCTGATAGCAGGATGGCCGAACGCCGGCCGAACACATCGGCCAATCGACCCCACACAATGGAACCCACCGTGGTGCCGGTCAGTGCGATCAAAGGCAACCAACCGGCCGTTGCATGGTCGATGCCGTATTCGCGGCCCAGGCCAGGCAACACAAAGCCGAGCGTGGCCGGTTTCATCACGTCGATCGCGAGGGCGACCACCAGTACCGCCACCAAGGTCCAGTGCGCACGATTCAGTGGCACGCCATCGGCGACATGGAACAAGAATGCATGCTTACCGGCTACGGACGCGCGTCCCGGCTCCGGGCGGCGCGGCATCAGGCTCCAGCCTGCCAGCATCAGGCCAATCGGGATGACTGCCATGCCAGCCCACATGCCCGTGCTCATCGGCATGCCGACCATTTGCCACTGCGTGTAGCGGCCCATCCAGAACATCGGCGCGTGTGCCAGCACGCCAGCCAACACCAGCAGGCAGCCCAGCGTGAACGCCAATGGATGCTGCAGTCCGATGCCTTGCCGTTGCATGCCGAGTTGTCCTTATGCGCAAACGAAAGCCGCCATTCTGGCGGCTTTCCGGCAAGGATGGCGTGCATCACATGGTGCACTCGCCGCTAATCTACTTCAGCGTGAGGCAGTGTCCAGTTCGCGACGCAGCCAGTAATCGATCATGCGCTTCTCATAACGCAGCGGATCGCTGTCATTGATCGGGCTTGCATTGAGCAGGAATGCCGGATCAGTGAGCTTGCGTTCGCCTTCAGCCACCACCGCGCCACTGGCATCGGTGCGGCGGAACTGCACGGTCATCCGGGGTGGATAAAGATCACGGATGATGCGAGTGTTCTGCAGGTTGGGGCCGCGCCAAGGCTCGTATTGGCCAGCCCGGTCGATGTCGACGATGTTCAGTTCAAGCCGCTCACCGGGCGCCAGCTTTTGCTGCGCGCGCTTGCGCATGTACTGCGCCAGCTGCTGCAGCCAGTTGCCCTCGGACGCCGCCCAGCGGTTGCTGCTGAGGCGCAACTCGGTGAAGGTAGCGGGGTCGTTCCAATGCACGCTGACCGGGCCGGCGTCGGGCAGGGCGCGCGGGGCCTCAGCGGCGAGCATGCCATTGGCACCGGTGGAGGCACAGCCCGCCAATGCCAGCGCAAGGGAGAGGAACAAGCCTGGATGGATGCGCATGGCGGATGCCTCGTTCGGGTGTTTCCTGAGTCTGCGCCGACATCCATGTACATTGCGGCAACCGCCTGTGATTCAGTCAGCCGGCGTTGCGACTTCTTCGCCGTTGCTGTCGTCGAGGAACCAGGCCTCGACCTTGCCCTGCAACTTCATCGTCATCGGCTGGCCGCGACGGTTCAGCGAGCGGCCGACCGGCATGCGGATCCAGCCTTCGCTGATGCAGTACTCGTCCACGTTGTGGCGTTCCACACCGTTGAAGCGAATGCCGATGCCGCGTTCCAGCACGGACGGATCATGGAACTTGCTGCGCGGATCGTTCGACATGTGGTCGGGCGGGCTGCGCTGGTCGGGGCTGCTTTTATCGGGGAGGTGCTGGTCTTGATCGGACATGGGAATGCTGCCGGCTTTTGGAACCGACAGCATACCGGGATGCGCTTTCTCAATCAGCCGTGCGCAATCAGCCCAACTTGCGCGAGAGCGCGTAGAAGCCGAGGTTGCCCAAGCCCAACGCACCCACCAGCACCGCGATCACGCCGGGATTGATGTCGGACCAGCCGGCGCCCTGGACGATGCCGAAGCCGATGGCCAGCGCGATCATGGTGATGCCCCAGCGCAACGAGGACAGCCGGCGGTTGGTTTCATCATTGGCCATGATCGACTGCACCAGTTCGGGGGACCCATTGCTGCTGACCAGTTGCTTGCGGACCCGTGAATCCACCACCGCCTTGATGGCATAGGTGATGCAGATGAACAAGGCGATCGGTACCAAAATTGCGAAATCCATTGAAGTGCTCCTGAGGGGATGCGGCTGCCGGAGTGGTGGCCGTTCGGGTAAATAGATACGGCCGAAGTACGTCAGGTTGCATCGGTTGGCTTGCAGAATTTCATGACTTGCTTGCAACCGATCCCGCCCCGGGCGTATCCAGTGACCAATGGATGCCAATCCCGACATTGACCGCGCGCTTGTCGAAGCCGTGCTCGCCAATCGTGCGGGCGCGTTTGAACAGCTCGTTCGTGACTACCAGGGGCTGTGTTGGCACGTGATCCAGCGCATGGTGCGGCACCCGGAAGACACTCGCGACCTCTGCCAGGAAGCGTTCCTGCGCGTGCATCGCTACCTGCACCAATATCGTTTTGACAGCCCGTTGAAATCATGGATCGGGCAAGTCGCCTATTCGGTGGCCAAGCGCCATCTGGAGCGCAAGCGCATCCCGCTGACCGAGGTCGTCGAGGATGCCGATGGCCTGTCCCTGCTCGATAACATCGGCGATGGCCATGACCTGCAGGGCGCGCATGCGCAGGGCGAGGACGAACGCCAGCTGCATGCCGCGATCGAAGCGCTGCCACCAATGCAACGCACCGTACTGACCCTGTATCACCTGGAAGAACTGCCGATCGCCGAGATCGCCACGATCACTGGCATGGCCGAAGGCACCATCAAAAGCCACCTGTTTCGCAGCCGCAAGCATCTGCGCGAGATACTGAGTCCGCGTATTGGAGTCGCCGCATGAATACCCATCTCAATTTCCCCGATGACGACGGAACCCAATGGCGGGCACAGGAGCGTGCGCGCCTGTCCGCTCGGGATAGTACGGTCGATGCAGCTGCCGATACTGATGACGTTCGCGTAGCCCGTGCATTGCGTCAGGTACCGAGCATCGACCTGCCCGTGGATTTCGCTGCACAGGTGGCGGGCCTGGCGCGCATGCGAGCGGCAAACAATTCGCTGTTCGAGCAACGCCTGCTGAGCGGCCTGTCGGTGCTGTTCGGCTTGTCGGCGCTGATGACCGTTGCTTGGTATGGCCGTAGCTGGCCAGCTGAACTCGCAGCGGCCTTGCCAGGTGGCAGTGAAGCAGCCACTTGGAGCATGACAGCAGGCTTATGCGTGCTCGGCAACTGGGCGTTGGCCTTGCTGCGCCGCCAGCACAAGCAACGTGGTCAAAACCCTGTCTGATCCCGCACGTCGTTAAACTTCGCAGATGTCATATACATCACGCGATATCGCACTCGAGGCCTTGTTCCACCCGCTCGCGGTCGGCCAGCTGCAATGGCCGAACGGCAGAGTCTTGTTCCTGCGTGGTCGCGAGGGCGCAGCCATGCATGCGCAACCGCTCGCCGGGATGGTCGCGACCCAGCCATTCAAGCCGGAAGCCGACCGCTTGGCGCGTCTCGGCGTGGACATGGCCGACGAAGCAGCATTGCCCGCCGCCCGTTTCTCCCTGGTGCTGCTGCTGCCGCCGCGCCAGCGTGAGGAAGCCCGTGCGCTCTTTGCCAAAGCCAGCGCCGCGGTGGCCGAAGGCGGCGTGATCGTGGTGGCAGTGACTAATGATGAAGGCGCGAAATCGCGCGAGGCCGACTTCAAGCAACTGGTCGGCAGCGTGTCAGTGGCCAGCAAACACCATTGCCGGGTGTTCTGGTCGGCGCCGGGTGCAACCGTCGATGCCGCCTTGCAGGCGCAATGGGCAGTCGCCGACGCGCCGCGCCTCATCACGGCGGCAGATGTTCCTGGCGGCAGCTTCCAGACGCGGCCCGGCGTCTTCGCCTGGGATCGCGTGGATGCGGCGTCGGCATTGTTGGCGAGCGCATTGCCCAACGACCTGCACGGGCGCGTAGCGGATCTCGGCGCTGGCTGGGGTTATCTCACGCTGCAAGTGTTGGCGCGCTGCCCGCAGGTCACATCGGTGGATCTTTACGAAGCCGATGCGCGCGCGCTGGCCTTGGCTCAAGCAAATCTCGCTGATGCGCGGATTTTGCCTGTGCAGTTCCACTGGCAGGATGTCGCGGCCGGTGTATCGGAACGCTACGACGCCATCGTCTGCAATCCACCGTTCCATGCGCTGGGCCGCGGGGATCGCCCCGACATCGGGCGTGCATTCATCGCCGCCGCGGCGCAGGCGCTGAATCCGGGTGGACGCTTGTGGCTGGTCGCGAATCGCCACCTGCCCTACGAACAAGCCTTGGCGGAGGGATTCGCCGAGGTCGCCATTGTCGCCCAGAACGCCGGCTTCAAGATCGTGCGTGCGACCAAGGCACAGGTTGCAAGGACTGCCCCGGCGCGTGCCGCCAAGCCACCCCGGTACAAGCGATGAAGCTGGTCAAGCACCTCGCTAACCTTGGTTATGGCAGTCGCAAGCAAGTGGCGTGGCTGTTCCGCGAAGGCCGCATCACCGATGCCGAGGGCGAGGTGCTGTATGCCGACGACACGCCCGCCCACGACGATATTCGCGTCGATGGCGAGTCATTGGATCCGGCGCCCGGCATCCTGCTGTTGCTGCACAAGCCGCTCGGCGTGACCTGTTCCAAGAAAGACAAGGGGCGGGTGGTGTTCGACCTGCTGCCGCCGCGCTTTCGCTTGCGTGATCCCGCGCTGTCCACGGTCGGCCGGCTGGATCGCGACACGTCAGGTCTGTTGCTGCTGACCGACGACGGGCAGCTGTTGCATCGGATCATCGCGCCGAAGTCGAAACTACCGAAGGTGTACCTGGCGACGCTGGCTGAAGATCTGCGCGGCGATGAAATCGCGACCTTCGCCAGTGGCACGCTGATGCTGGAAAGCGAAAAGATGCCGCTGCTTCCCGCGGAACTCGAGGTGCTTGGACCGCGTGCCGCACGGCTGACCTTGCACGAAGGTCGCTACCACCAGGTCCGACGGATGTTCGCGGCGGTGGGCAACCATGTGGATGCGCTGCATCGCGAGCGAATCGGTGGACTCACGTTGGGCGATTTGGGTGAGGGCAAGTGGGTGATGCTGGGCGACGTGGGGCGCACCATTTTGTTGCGCAACGACTGACCCGGGCTGCGAGGCTGCAGGTCACCGGCATTGCTACTCGGCTTCTGCGAACATCCTGTTCGAGGCGCCGTCGCGCGCCATCCATGGCGCGCTTTCCGCAACGCCGGTGACCTGCAGCCTGGCGCGTTTAGTTCGCCGGCTCTGATTCCAAGAGCTTCCGAAATCCTTCGATCCCCAAATCCTGCATCGTCGCGACATTGCGCTCGATGATCGCGTCCGGTTCCGGATACGCCTCGACCACACGTGCCACGCTGTCTTCGCGCAGCAAGTGCAGGACCGGATAAGGCGCACGATTGGTCAGGTTCTCCGCATCGTCGGGCGCGGTGCCTGCGAATTGGTAGTCGGGGTGGAAGCTCGCGACTTGCAGCACGCCGTCCAGCGCAAGCACCTCCACCAGCGCATCGGCATCGTCGAGGAAATCGTTGTAGTCCAGGAAATCGCCCAGCACCTGCGGATGCACCAGCAAGGTCGTATCGATCTGCTCGGCAGGTATGTCGCGCAACAGCACGAGTTCTTCGCCAAGTTGTTCAAGCAATGCGGATGCGGTGCTGGCATCGCTCACCACGATCCGCACCTGATCCTTGACGTAGACCGCCTTCGCGAATGGGCATAGGTTCAGCCCGATCACCGCGCGCTCCAGCCAGCGGCGGATATTGCGTTCCACCATCGCTGCGTCGAACGACTCAGTCACGAAAGTTGTCGAACTGCAGCGGCACGCCGAACTCGCCCGCGCGAAGCAGCGCCATCGCCGCCTGCAAGTCGTCGCGCTTCTTGCCGGTGACACGCAGCTTGTCGCCGTTGATCTGCGAATCGACCTTGAGCTTGGCGTCCTTCATCGCGTTCTGGATTTTCTTCGCCAATTCCCGTTCGATGCCCTGCTTCACCGTGACGGTCTGCCGCGCGCCGGCCAGGTTGGTCTCGATGTCGTCGAACTCCAGGCAGCGCGCGTCGATCTTCCGTGCGACTAAACGTGCGCGCAGGATGTCGGTCATCTGCTGCAGTTGGAACTCACTGGGCGCGGATTGCTTGATCGTCGCGTCGTCCAGCTCGAAGCTCGCCTCCACGCCCTTGAAGTCGAAGCGGGTGGTGAGCTCGCGGTTGGCCTGGTCAACGGCGTTGGTGAGTTCGTGGGTGTCGACTTCGGAGACGATATCGAAAGAGGGCATGGCGGCAACACGGCAGGTGACGAGGCTGGCAGGTTACCGCATGCTCGCGGCATGCCAACACGTCCGAATACCGATCACCACCATCGCCGCAGCATTTGGATGATGCTGGCGGCCGTGCTGATGTTCGCGCTGATGGACGCCGGGTTGAAGACGCTGTCCGCCCGCTATCCGCCGCTGCAGGTCGCCACCATGCGCGGTCTGTCATCGCTGCCGTTGGTACTGGCGTGGACGCTGTGGACGGTTGGGTTGAAGCCCCTTCTGCGTGTTCGCTGGCCATTGCACCTGCTGCGCGGGATGCTCGGCATCGTGATGATGGGCAGCTTTGTCTATGCGCTGAAGCGGCTGCCGCTATCGACCGCCTATTCGATCTTCTTCGTGGCACCGCTGCTGATCACCGCGTTGTCGGTGCCCATCCTGGGTGAAAAGGTGGGTTTGCGACGCTGGACGGCGATTGGCATTGGCCTGATCGGCGTGCTGACGGTGCTTCGCCCGACGGGTGAGGGCGTGTTCACCGCCGCGGGCCTGGCCGTGCTGGTCGCGGCGCTGGCCTACGCGGTGTCGGCCATCACCGTGCGGGTGTTGGCGCGCACCGATTCCAATCAGGCGATGGTGGTCTGGCTGTTGCTGATGATGGCGGTGGGCGCCGGCGCACTGGCGTGGCCGCAATGGGTGCCGGTGCGTTTGCAGGATGGGTGGATCATCGCCGTGATTGGCGTGGCCGGATCGCTCGGCCAGTACACCATCACCGAGGCCTTCCGCCGCGGCGAGGCCTCGCTGATCGCCCCGCTGGAATACACCGCGCTGGTCTGGGGCGTGGCGCTGGATCTCGCGTTCTGGGGCGTGCTGCCGGATGCGGTGACGTGGCTGGGCGCGGCCATCATCATTTCCAGCGGCCTGTACTTGCTGCGCCGCGAGCGCGTGCACGCCGAGGCCGAGCATCCCTGAATGCACGAGATGCGTATCGTGTTCTGGAATCATCCGGATAAAATCTAAAGAATCACTCGCCGGTTTGTTCAAGTGCCCCGGATGTGGCAACAATACGAGTCTTTCCGCACCCCGGAGTCCGGCATGGCCGACCTGAAGGAAGCACGCGTTCCCGACATTGGTGGCCACGGCGACGTCCCGGTGATCGAAGTACTGGTCTCGGTCGGCGACACCGTCAGCAAAGACCAAGGGCTGGTCACCCTGGAGTCGGACAAGGCGACGATGGAAGTACCCGCGCCGTTTGCCGGCGTGGTCAGGGAGCTCAAGGTCAAGCTCGGCGACACCCTGTCCGAGGGTGGTCTGGTGGCGATGATCGAACCCGTCGATGCGGCGCCGGAAGCGGCAAAGGCGCCCGAAGCCGAAGCGCCGGCAAAGGAAGAGCGCAAGCAGGAACCGAAGGTCGAATCCGAACCTGCACCGCTTGCACCCGCCAAACAATCGCCAGCCGACACTGCAACCCCGATGGGCGCCGGCCTGCCGCCAGTGCGTTTCGAGGCCGATGCCGTGTTGCCCGACAAGGTGCCGTATGCAAGCCCCGCGGTGCGCCTGTTTGCGCGCGAGCTGGGCGTCGACCTGACCCAGGTCAGCGGCAGCGAACGCGGCGGCCGGATCAGCAAGGAGGACGTCCAGAAATTCATCAAGAGCGTCATGGCCGGCGGCGCCTCGGCGGCTGCGACGCGCACCGGCGGAAGTGGCGGCGGCCTGGACCTGATCCCGTGGCCGAAGATCGATTTCGCCAAGTTCGGCGAGATCGAAA